>JAJYOH010000192.1 GCA_021796315.1 Chloroflexota bacterium | reverse complement strand
AAAAGTTATGAAGAAAAAATCTGTGAAGTCGGCAAAAAGTAAAGCGAGACGAAAATGAAAATTGCTGTTGGTTTTGACCATGCGGGTTTCCCGCTGAAACAAACTGTGTTGGATGCTGTGCGCGCCGCCGGACATGAGCCGATCGATCTTGGAACGTTCAGCGCCGAGAGCGTGGACTTTCCCGATTATTCCGAAAAGGTTGGACGCGCGATTCAAAGCGGCGAAGCCGAACGCGGCATTTTGTGTTGCGGTTCGGGCGTGGGTGCGTGCATTGCCGCGAATAAAATGAAGGGCGTGTACGCGTCGATCTGCCACGACACATATTCTGCCGCGCAAGGCGTCTTGCACGATGACATGAATGTGCTGTGCCTCGGCGGACGCGTGATCGGGCCGGAACTTGCAAAGGCGCTTATACCCGCATTTTTGAATGCGCGTTATCAAGGCAACGAACCCGGCGGCGAAAGACTCGCAAGGCGCGTGGCGAAGATCCATAAACTGGAAAACGAATGAACCGGAGATAAACACAGATGAACATAGATGTACAAATCTTTGTTTATCTCCGTTTATCCCCGGTTGAATAAGGAGCTTATGTCAAACTCGATTGCAAAACTTACATCCCTCGGCCAGTCCCTCTGGTACGATAATATCCAGCGCAAGCTGCTGGAGAATGGCGAACTCAAGGCCATGATCGGGCGCGGCGATATTCGCGGCGTGACGTCCAACCCGAGCATCTTCAACAATGCCATCGCAAAATCAAATGATTATGATGCGGCTTTAATTCCGCTGGCGTGGGCTGGTTGGGACGCCGAGAAAATCTTCTGGGAACTTGTCGTTGAAGATATCAAGGAAGCCTGCCGGTTGTTCGCGCCGCTTTATGAAGAATCAAACGGCGGCGATGGATACGTTAGCATTGAAGTCAGCCCGTATCTTGCGAATGACACGGAAGCAACTGCAACGCAGGCCCAGCAACTTTGGGCGCGCGTTGCCAAACCGAATTTGATGGTCAAGATTCCGGCCACAAAAGCGGGCATCCCCGCCATTCGACGCGCGACCGCGGCGGGCATCAACGTCAACATCACTTTGATCTTTTCGTTGACGCGTTATGCCGAAGTGATGGAAGCGTATCTGAGCGGACTCGAAGATCGCATTGCGGCTGGTCGTCCCATCAATCACATCGCGTCGGTCGCATCGTTCTTTGTTTCGCGCGTAGATTCAAAGATCGATCCGAAACTTCCCGAAGGCTCGCCGCTGCGCGGTCAGGCCGCGATTGCGAACGCGAAACTTGCTTACGAGGAATTTCAAAAAATATTTGCTGGCGAGCGTTGGGAAAAACTGAAAGCCAAAGGCGCGCGCCTCCAGCGTCCGCTGTGGGCTTCGACCAGCACAAAAAATCCGGCCTATCCCGACACCATTTATGTCGATAATCTTGTCGGCCCGCACACGGTCAACACTGTGCCGCCCGCCACGCTGGATGCTGTCAAAGATCATGGCAAGGCTGAAATCACGATCACAAAAGATGTTGACAAATCGCGGGCTGCGCTTTCCCAGCTCGAGGCCGCGGGCATTTCGATGGCCCAGGCGACTCAGGAATTGGAAGATGAAGGCGTCAAGGCATTTGCGGATGCGATCACGGGATTATTGAAAACGATCGATGATAGACGAAAGAACGCCGCCTCTTCACTCGGACCTTTGGCGGACGCCGTTTCAAAGCAGATCGCCAGGCTCGAAACTGATTCCGTTCCCGCGCGCATCTGGAAGCATGATCCAACTCTGTGGGCGAGTGATCCGGCAGGCCAGGCTGAAGTCAAGATCCGCATGGGCTGGCTGGACTCCATCGAAAAGGCGCGCGCGCTTTTGCCAGGCTATCAATCCTTCGCAGATGAAGTCCGCAAAGCCGGGATGGATCGCGTTTTAGTTTTAGGCATGGGCGGTTCGTCGCTCACTGCTGAAGTCTTTTCGCTCATTTTTCCGAATTCCAAATTTAAATTAGCGATCCTTGATTCGACTGACCCGGCGCAAGTTGCATTGTCCGCGAAAAACTTCCCGCCTGAAAAAAGTTTGTACATTGTTGCCAGCAAATCGGGCGGCACGGCAGAAGTCATGGCTGCGTTCGACTATTTCTGGGAGTTAAGCAAGCACGATGGTTCGCATTTCGTCGCCACCACCGACTCAGGAACGTCGCTCGAAAAATTGGCGCGTGAGCATGGCTTCAGAAAAATCTTCTCTTCCGATGAAATGGTCGGCGGACGATATTCGGCGCTGACGGATTTCGGCATGGTCCCAGCCGCGTTAATCGGAGTGGATTTAAATCGTCTGCTTGATAACGCTGATCTGATGAAACGTCAGTGTGAAGCCAATATCCCGGCGGCGCGCAACCCGGGTTTGGCGCTGGGAGCCGTCCTGGCTGAATCCGCCTTGGCGGGCCGCGACAAGCTGACAGTCCTGGCTGACGCGCCGTTGTCTGCGTTGGCGAGTTGGGTCGAGCAGGTGATTGCTGAGTCGAGTGGCAAACATGGCAAGGGAATCCTGCCCGTGCCGCTGGAGCCAATTGGCGACGCGTCCGTTTATGGAAACGACCGGCTGTTTGTCTATCTGCGTCAAACCGGCGGGTTGGATGCGGGCATGAAAGTATTGCGAGAAGCTGGACATCCGGTTATAGATTTTTCCATTCCCGATCCTTACACGCTGGCGGCTGAGTTCTTCCGCTGGGAAATTGCGACGGTGGTGGCGTGTCACGTTATCGGCGTCAACGCTTTCGATCAGCCCGATGTGCAGGATAGCAAAAATCGTACGAAAGCCAAGATCGCGGAATACCGGTCGAGCGGAAAATTGGATGAAGGGGATTCGGGAATTGGGATTCGGGAATTGGGAAAGGTTGTTGATTTTCTGAAGCAGGCAAAGGCTGGAGATTATGTGGCGATCAATGCGTATCTGCCGCGCAATGAAAAGATAAATGATTCTTTGCAGGCCATGCGCGTTGCGATCCGCGCGAAAACGAAATGTGCGGTGACGACCGGTTTCGGTCCGCGCTTCCAGCATTCAACAGGACAATTTCACAAAGGCGGTCCGAACACCGGATTGTTCATTCAGATCATCGCAGACGCCGCGCAGGATATGGAAATTCCGAACGAAGGCATGACGTTTGGAAAGTTGGTCCGTGCCCAGGCCCTGGGTGATTTTGAAACTTTGCTCGCGGTCGGTCGGCGCGCGATACGAGTGCATCTTTCGAAGCCCGAAGATGTTGATTTGTTGGTGAAGACGTTGCAATAAATAAATCGAATCGCTGGTCGAGTAGTCGGCGGGTTTCGATACGGTCTTCGACCTACTCAACCACCGCCGACGTATCGAGACCAAGAAGCTTTGTGAGGCTGTGCTATACTTGCGTTGAACAAGGAGATTTTCCATCATGTTGAATGTTCAAGAGCGCATTGTGAGGATTCACATTGAGAAATTGCCGGAAGGCATGTATCTGGCTACTTCCGATGATGTGCAGGGATTAGTTGCACAAGGACGCACAATTGCGGAAACAGTTGAAATTGCCCGTGACGTGGCGCGCAAATTACTTGAAGCGCAAGGGAACGTTGACCTGCCTCAGATCAGTGAAAGTTTCGATTATCCGTTGATTATCGAAGGGTAAAAGTGGGACGGCTTTCTGGATTTCGATATCGGCAGATCGTTAAAAAACTCAAGGCATTTGGCTTTGAGTTTTTTCGTCATGCCGCGGGCAGTCATGAAATCTGGCGCAATCCATCCACTGGCCGATTTACAACTATTCCCAATCATCCGGGCGATATGCCGGAAGGCACACTGCGGGCGATTTTAAAACAGGCCGGGGTTGAGCCGGATGATTTCCTGGAGAAAAAGTAGATGACAAACTTATCCCAGCTCAAATGCGTAGCCTGCCGCGGCGGCGAGCCGAAGTTGACCGGCGAGCAAATAAATGAATTCCAGCCGCAGGTTCCTGATTGGCAGATCAAAGAAGTAGATGGAGTGAAGCGGCTGGAGCGCGTCTATAAATTGAAAAATTTTGTAGAGGCAATGGCCTTCACGACCAGGGTCGCCATGATCGCCGAAAAAGAAGATCACCACCCGCTCATCATTACTGAGTGGGGACGAGTCACTGTTCAGTGGTGGACGCATAAGATCGGCGGTCTGCACCAGAACGATTTCATCATGGCCGCCAAGATAGACGATATTTTTGGATAAGCGGATATAATTGCTGTATGAAAAAGATAAAGCCAAGAGTACGCGCCCTCAAACTTGCAAAAGAAGTCCGCAAGCGATTGACGAATGCTCTGGGACAGCCCGTTAAAGTTATCATGTTCGGTTCGCAAGCGCGCGGCGACGCGACCAAAGAGTCGGACATTGATTTGCTTGTAATTCTGCCTTCAATTAACAACGAACTGCTAAATCTTACATCTGACATTGCATGGGAGGTTGGATTTGACGCGGGCAGGGTGATTTCAGCAATTCCAGATACAAAGGAACAAATGAAACGTTACGGATTCCTGCCTTTCTACCGTACCATCAAAGAGGAGGGGGTTGTTGTGTGACGCGCGATCAGTCTTATAAGAAGGACCTCATAAAATATCGGATTGATTGCGCAAATGAATCTTTGCGCGATGCGCGCATTTTGAAGGAAAATGGCGGAAGCCCTGCCAGTATCGTAAACCGCTCGTATTATTCGATCTTTTATGCCGCGCTCGCATTGCTGGTAACAGCGGATACAGAACCTTCGAAACACAGCGGTGTTATGGCGAAGTTTGATGAATTATTTATTCGGCAGGGAATTTTTTCAAAGGAAATGAGCAGGATACTTCATCATGCTTTTGATATGCGCCAGGCGGGGGATTATCAAAAATCCAAGGTGATTACTGAAGAGCAGGCAATTCAAGTCCTTGAGTCGGCGGAAGAATTCGTAAAAACAATCGAAGCCAAAATTCTTTGATCGCCAAATATCCTTGAGCGGCAAATTATATAAATGGATGGCGTCCAAGATCGGCGGCCTGCACCAAAATGATTTCATCATGGCCGCCAAGACAGATGGTCTGATAGGCCAGGCTTGATGTGAAGCAAGAAATTAGAAGGCCGATGGAAAATATCGGCTTTCTATCTCACAGTTTCTTCTTCATTTTTTCGACAACATTCAATTTTAGCGTGTCTACGATTTTAATAGCCCAGCCATAATTTCCCAGCCAGCCGACAAATTTTCCTTGAATGGCCTCGAAGCCCGCGGGTGGATTTGGTAACGGCATAGCCGGGGTAAAGTTCACCGTGCGCTCGTTGATCTTGAAAACATGATGGGAGATTTGTTCAATGATTGGCTGGTCTTCCAGAAATAGACGCAGACTTTTGCGTTCGTTATCTGTCAAATGTTGGGGCAGATCGGATGTCGCCCTGAAATCGCAGATCAGCGCCAGGTCTTGCAATAATGATTTTTGTTCCGGTGTAAGCGAGATTTCTTTTGAGCGGAAATAAGCCGGGTCGGGATCGGTCTGCACAAGCGGCTTCAGCCATAAACGATTTACCGCTGTGCGGATGGCATTCCTGGCAGTGGGGGTGGTTGGGTTGTACAACAAAACCGATTCAAGATGATTCTCCCACGTGCCCGAAACGTCAGGTCCGATTCGGATCGCATCGCATAATCCCAGCGAAGGCAGGATCGGTGTGCCGCACGCAAGAAAAAATGAGTCTTCGCTCATCGCTTCGAACATGACTTTTAGCCCGTTCCGATAAGCGGCCTCACGCGGCATCTGCTGATGACGTTTACCAGGCAGTGCGCCGCCGTAAAGAAAATCCAACTTGAGATAATCAAATCCCCAGGCGCGGACTTGTTTCATCAGGGCGGCCAGCCAATTCAACGCGTCGGGATGAGTCGTGTCGAGCGCGTAAAGTTGTTCGCCCCAGTTGAATCCTGCCGAGACAAATCGTCCGCGTTCGTCGCGCAAAAACCAATCGGGATGTTCGTGAAATAATTTCGATGATTTGGCCGCGATTAACGGCGCAAGCCACAGACCGGCTTTGCGTCTCGTTGATTTGATCTTGTCTGCCAGCGCTTTCATACCCGCTGGAAATTTTTCGTTTGCTTCCCAATCGCCGACTTCGATTTGCCAGCCATCGTCCACTTGCAAAACATCGAAAGGGAGATCGCCAAGCTCATCGAAAATTTTGTAAAGCAGATTTTCTTCGATGGACGTGTAAAGACTGTACCACGAACACCAAACGCGCGGTGCGGCTTTATTTGATTTTTTTCCGAAACGTTTTTCAAGCTCGCCTGCATATTTCGAGAAAATTGTTTTTTCTTCGCCGTGAGCGATGAACCATTCCCCGCTTCCTGATTCATATTTACCTTCCAGTTGATTTCCATTCAAAATAACATGTGCGTCTAAACCAAGCGAACCCAATAAAAGAATTTCGCCATCTTCAAATTCCACTGCGCCGACCCATGAACCATGCGGGCGTTTCTCTCTTGCGTAGATGGGATCGACTTGCATTGGGTGAAGCAAAGCTGGCTTCTGAATTGGGAGCGGATTCAAATCCGTCCACGCGGCCAGGGACCAGGATTGCCATCCGTGGCGGTAAAAACGCCTGGGAGGCCGCGGCAGGTTCAAGGTCAGGGAAGAAGCGGAAATGATCTGTTGAACGGGAATCTGTTCGTTGACGTCAATGGCTGCCATGTATGAATTATCCCGCGAGATGACTGCGCACGCAAGCGTCCAGGAGGGAATGCTGCGCGTTGTTGACGGTCAACTTGAAATATGGCATAATCCGCAAACATTAATAACTTTGATGGGAACGAGTAAATCTGAAAACCTGAAAGCGAATCTGGAAACGGTGTGAGCCGGATCAGGAAAACAGATCGAAGATCATCCCGGAGTTGCGAACCGAAATTAGTCTGCTGGTCTGCTAGTTCATTAGTCTTCTAGTCGGATAGTCGGCTGAAAATAAGTGAGACGGAGTTGTTCTTCGTTATCAAAACAGGATGATGAATGTCGTCCACTGAGAGTCCCGCGAGCCTAAACGGCGAGCGCGGGGAATCAGGGTGGTACCGCGAGCGCCGCTCGTCCCTGTTTTGGGATGAGCGTTTTTTATTTTATGTATGTCATTGCGAGGACGGCGTTCTCCCGCCTGAAGCAATCTCCTCACGAACGCGGGAGATTGCTTCGCCACACCGTCCTGCGTTCGGTGCAGCGAAGGGCGGCTCGCAATGACGTAATATTTTGGAGGCGTGAATGTTCAAACCAGTTTCATCCAAGCTTGATGTGCCCTCGATGGAAGAGGGTGTACAGAATTTCTGGGAGCGCGAGCAGATCTTCAAGAAGACGACCGAGCAGCGCAAAGATGGGCCGGATTATGTTTTCTATGAAGGCCCGCCGACTGCCAATGGCCGCCCGGGTGTGCATCACGTTTTGGCGCGCGCCTTCAAGGATATGTTCCCGCGCTACAAGATCATGCGCGGTTATCACGTCTCGCGGCGCGGCGGTTGGGATACGCACGGTTTGCCGGTCGAGATCGAAGTCGAGAAGAAGCACGGCTTTAAGAACAAACATCAGATCGAAGAATATGGCATCGCCAAATTCAACGAAGAGTGCCGCAAGTCTGCATTCGAATATATCCGCGATTGGGGCAAGCTGACCGACCGCATTGGTTTTTGGGTCGATCTTGAAGATGCGTACGTGACTTACACCAACGACTATATCGAGTCGGTCTGGTCGATCTTAAAAACGTTTTGGGAAAAGGACCTGCTCTTCAAGAGCTACAAAGTTGTGCCGTATTGCCCGCGCTGTGGCACGCCTCTTTCGGACCATGAAGTGGCACTCGGCTACGAGGAAACGGTCGACCCTTCGGTTTTTGTCCGTATGCCGCTGGTCGATAAGCCCGATACCTCGCTCCTGGTCTGGACGACCACGCCCTGGACGCTCCCCGGAAACGTGGCTGTCGTTGCGCATCCCGATGTGGATTATGCCATCGTCGAGCGCGACAACAATGGCACGAAGGAAAAATTGATTCTTGCCAGGGCGCTATTGCAAAAAGTCTTCGGCGATGAAGAAGTCAAGGTTGTGGATACTTTCAAAGGCAGGAAGTTGAAAGGGATGAAATATCATCCGCTTTATACTTTCCTGCCTCCCGACAAACCCGCCTATTTTGTTGTGACTGCTGATTATGTCACCACCGAAGACGGCACAGGGTTGGTTCACACCGCTCCTGCCTTCGGTCAGGAAGACATGGAAACCGGCAAGAAATATGATTTGCCTGTGCTGATGACTGTCCAGCCTGACGGCGCATTCATCCCCGAAGTCAAGCCGTGGCGCGGAATCTTCGTCAAGGATGCCGACCCGCAGATCATCGAAGATTTACGCGCACGCGGACTTTTATTCCGCACAGAAGGCTACACTCACTCCTATCCATTCTGCTGGCGATGTCACACGCCGCTGTTATATTATGCGCGCGAGTCGTGGTACATCCGCACCAGCAAATATCGCGAACAGTTGGTCTCGTTGAACAAGACCATCAATTGGGTTCCCGAACACATCAAGGAAGGCCGCTTTGGCAACTGGCTCGAAAATAACATCGATTGGGCCTTGAGCCGCGAACGTTATTGGGGCACGCCGCTCCCGATCTGGGAATGTGCGGATTGCAAACACCGCGAAGGCGTCGGCTCGGTCAAGGAATTATCCGGGAAGGCCGGGCGCGATTTAAGCGATCTTGATCTTCATCGTCCCTACGTGGATGAGATCCATTTCAACTGCCCGGATTGCGGCGGCAAGATGACGCGCGTCCCGGACTTGATCGACGTGTGGTTCGACTCGGGTTCGATGCCGTATGCGCAATGGCATTATCCGTTCGAGAATCAGGATAAATTCAAATCCCAATACCCTGCCGATTACATCTGTGAAGCCGTGGACCAAACGCGCGGCTGGTTCTATTCTTTGCACGCCATCAGCACTTTGCTAAACGACAGTGTGGCTTTCAAGAACGTGATCTGCCTCGGCTTGATTTTGGATGAGAACGGCAGAAAAATGTCGAAGAGCCTCGGCAACATCGTCAACCCGTGGGATGTGCTTACCGTCAACGGCGCGGACGCTTTCCGCTGGTATCTTTACACTGCCACGCCGCCCGGACAGGAGCGCCGTTTCTCGGTCGATCTGGTCGGCGAAGTCATCCGCAATTTCACGCTGACATTATGGAATGTTTATTCGTTCTTTGTGACGTATGCGAATCTTGACAATCCACAATTGACCGCGGCGCGCGTCTATAGCGAAAATGTGCTTGACCGCTGGCTGCTCTCGGAGCTTCATGCGCTTGTCCGCGATGTGACCAGCGCTTACGAAAATTACGATGTCACCGCCGCGACGCGGCCCATCGAAGGTTTTGTGGAAAAACTGTCCACGTGGTATCTGCGCCGTTCGCGCCGCCGTTTCTGGAAATCTGAATCAGATGCGGATAAACAAGCCGCTTACGGAACGTTATATACGGCGTTGGTCACCTTGAGCAAACTACTTGCGCCTGCCATGCCGTTCATCGCCGATGAACTTTATCAAAACCTGGTGCGCTCGGTGGACAAGTTTGCGCCTGAGTCGGTCCATCTGGCAGAATGGCCGAAGTACGATGAAGCGCTAATCGAT
>JAJYOH010000008.1 GCA_021796315.1 Chloroflexota bacterium | reverse complement strand
AACCGTTTCGTTCGGCATCCGATAAATTTACAACCTGTGCTTTCGGTATGGGCATTCTTGGCTTCTCCTTCTTGGTCTGCCTATCTTATACCAAAGCCCCATTTATGCCAAGATGTACTAGTGTTTATACGGCCAGTCGCTGTATAACTGCTTTTGGACGAATTGTCTTGCCGCGTAACATCCTAAACGATTTAGGATGTTACGCGGCGGAAGATTTAAATCCTACTCCGGCAGTTGATAATCCTTATACTGCTCCCTCAGCACCTTCTTATCGAACTTGCCGACGCTGGTCTTGGGCACGGCCTCGATGAAGACCACATCGTCCGGGATGTACATCTTGTCGAATCGTGAGCGCAGGTGCTCGAATATCTCGGCCTTGCTGATGTTGTCCTTGTAATCGGGTTTGGCGACCACGCACGCCAGCGGACGTTCCTGCCATTTCGGATGCGGCACCGCGATGACCGCCGCCTCCAAAACTTTTGGATGCGACATGATGGCGTTTTCCAGGTCCTGACTCGAGATCCACTCGCCGCCGCTCTTGACCAGGTCCTTGGTGCGGTCAACGATCTGGATAAAACCTTCGGGGTCGATCGTGACCACATCGCCGGTGCGGAACCAGCCATCCATGAATGAGTCGGCGCTGCGCTCGTCGTTGTAGTAACTGCTGACGATCCACGGGCCTCTGACCTGCAACTCGCCGAAGGCCTTGGCATCCCACGCAACTTCCTTGCCCGATTCGTCCACCGCGCGCAGTTCCACGCCCGGCACGGACATGCCTTGTTTGGCGCGAATGGAGAAACGCTCCGCTTCAGATAGATCGAGCTGATAACTCTTCAAGCGGCTGACAGTTCCCAGCGGCGACATCTCGGTCATACCCCAGGCGTGGATCACGTTGACGCCATGTTTCTTGTCAAAGTTTTCGATCATGGATTGCGGCGCGGCGGCTCCGCCCACGATCATGCCGCGCAGACTGCTCAGGTCGTATTGTTCTTTTTCGAGCAGTCCCAGAATTCCCAGCCAGAGGGTTGGCACGCCCGCCGTCAGCGTGACTTTCTCGGCCTGGATCAATTCGGCGAGATCGCGCGGCTGCAAATGCGGGCCGGGGAAGACAAATTTCGAGCCGAGCATGAGACCGGCATACGGCGTGCCCCACGCCAGCACATGGAACATCGGCACAACCGGCATGAGCGAGTCGCGTTCGGAAAGTCCGAACGAATCGGTCATGCTCAGACCCAGCGAGTGCAGATAGATCGAACGATGCGAATACACCACGCCTTTCGGGTTGCCGGTGGTGCCGGAGGTGTAGCACATCGCCGCCGCATCGTTCTCATCCAAATGCGGCCACGGATATTCCGGGCTGGCGTTCGCCAGTAATTCTTCATAAGCGTGGACCGGGCTGAGTGTGGCGCCTTCGGGAACCTTGTCGCCCATGACCACATAATGTTTGATGTTCTTGAAATGCGGCGCAAGTTTTTCAATGGCGGGCAGGAGTGTCGGGTCAACGAATAGAACTTGATCGTCCGCGTGGGCGAGAATGTAGATGATCTGTTCGGGCGGCAGGCGCAGGTTGATGGGATGAAGCACCGCGCCCATGCAAGGCGCCGCCCAATAAAGTTCGAGATGGCGGGCGTTGTTCCAGGCGAAGGTCGCCACACGCTCGCCGCGTTTGACGCCCAGTTTTTCGAGCGCATTTGCCAGCCTTGCCACACGTTCTGTCATTTGTTCGTAGGTGAAACGTTCCAGTCCGGGTCCCGCCTTGGTGACGATTTCCTTTTTCGGAAAAAGCCGCCGTGCCCTCTCCAGCAGTGGAGTGAGCGTGAGCTGATAATCCATCATCTGTCCTTGCATAAGAAGCCTCCTGTGGCGAAAAATATGTGGTGCCCAGTTTGGTTCGACGAGCTTGTACTCGAATTGCAAAGAAATGGAATTTAATTTTCGCTAGTATAGCATGTGGATGTCAAACGGTGAATATGTTTTGGATGTGTTTCAAAATGATGTCGATGCTTTTGGAATAATCCATCTTTTCCCTGCCGACATCCAGACGCAGAAGATTTGCAGGCGGGATCGTCCCGAGCCATTCGTCCACGAGGGAATTGAACAGCGCCGTATCTTCCGCGGACGCGATGTTGATTCTGTTTCGAGAGGCCAATCTTTGGCGGACGGTTTTATCGGGAGCGCTCAAGGCGATGACCAGGTCGGGAGGCGGGAGCAGTTTGCGGGTCCAGGAATAGAAGCGGCGGCACAGATCGAATTCCTCGTTGCTCAAAAATCCGCGCGTGCGGAAGAGTCGCGTGAATCCATGAAAGTCCAGGTCGAGTCCGCCGTCGGTCAACGCGATCAGCGGAGAGCGGCGCAGCTCGCGTTCCTGCTCGGCGCGGAAAAGCAAATAATCGAGCTGGTTGGCGAGGGCGTAACGTGAATCGTGTTTGCCTGTGCCAGGCGTACTTTCGGCAAACAAAGATTGAAACGGCCGCTCGCTGTGCTGCTCGTACGCAACAGAAAAATCGGCAGCCTTGCTCAACGCGTTGACGAGGCTGGTTTTTCCAACCCCGCTTGGACCGACGATGGCAATCAGTTTGCTCATCGTTCCATCTAATGTTCGCCGACGATCGGTCGATCGGGATGCTTCAACCATTCTTTCAAATGTTCGGCGTGTTCTTCATCGTGGTCATGGAAGATTTCCACAAGGTCGGCCACCGTGCCTGAATCGCCCCACGCAAACGTGAACGGCTGCTCGAATTTTTCGTCCGGCAAATTTTGGATCGTCTCGATCACTGCCTCGCGCGATCTGTCGAATTCTCGCCGCGTATGTTCGAAGCTGAGAGTCTCGCGCGTTGTGACGGTATCGTCGTTGTAGGCGTTGATGCCGCGCGCCGCGGTTTGCGGAACCGGCTCGTTCTTTGCATGTGCGTTCAACGATTCGATGATGGCATCGTCCCAGCCCGAAAGGTGATCGAGATATTGTTTGAGAGTCCAGTTTGGATAAATTTGTTTGTCGATCGGCGCCTGTGAAACGAATTGATTAAGATGTTCGCGCGCCTTCCTGAGTCTTTCAACTAAAATTTTCTTTTGTGAATTCATCTCACCTCCGTTTTGAGCGCATTAAAACGGTTCTTTGGTGTTTGGTGGGGTTCCCCCATTTTTCACCATAGAGTACACAGAGAACACGGAGATTAAAAAAGGTTTTTCTCTGTGGACTCCGTGATCTCCGTGGTAAGCGGGGTTTTACCCCACTTAATCCTGAAGAGCCATTAAAACTTTTTAAACGCAAAGTACACGAAGGAAAAAATGAAACAGATTTTGTGGTTTTCCTTTGTAACCTTGGTGTCCTTTGTGTTTGAATCTCTCTTGCCGAACTTTGAAGAAACATAATTTTACAATGGATTATCCGGCGCCGGATAAATTTCTCCGCGCGTCAGCAGAATTACAGCGGCCAGAATTAATGCGCCGCCGATCAAAGCCGCGAGACCAAGCGTTTCGCCGAACAGCCAGGTCGCCAGCAAAACCGTCACGACGGGTTCGAGCGTTGAAAGCATGGATGCGCTGGTCGGACCGATGCGTTTGAGTCCCTCCAAAAAAGTGACGACTGGAATCACCGTGGCGACGATGACCACGCCTCCGACCGCGCTCCAGCCGGCTGCCGTTCCCGGAAGGCGCGCCCCGCTGACAGCGGTTGCCGCGCCGTAAACGAGTCCCGCCGATGCGAAGATGATGGTTGAAGATTGCACCGCCGAAACCTGTTTCATCACTCCCGTGCCAACGATGATGTAGACCGAATAGATTGCCGCGGCGGAAATGGCGAGAATGATGCCCTGCCATTTTCCGCCTTCAGGGTTGGCGGTCAATGCCGCGCCGATGGTTGCCAGCGAAAGCGCAATGATTTTTATGCGCGTTAATTTTTCCTTGAGGAAGATGGTGGATAGGATGGCAACGAAAGCCGGATACAAATAAAGTAAAAGCGCCACCAGTCCCACCGACGCGAATTGGATGGCGGTCAGATACGAGAACGATTGACCGACGTAACCCAGCGCACCCATGCCGATCAACTGCCACAAAATTTTTCCGCGCGGGATCGATTCACGGCGGATGAAAAGCAAGGCTCCCATCAATAATGCTGCGATGGTGAAACGCAGAAAGAGCAGCGTGAACGTATCCATGCCGTCGGCGTAGGCGTAACGCCCAAAGATAGCCAGCGTCCCGAACGAAGCGGCGGAGACGACGATGAGCAGGATGCCGACGATGCGATTCATTTGATCAGCATACCCGCGATCAATGCCGTGCGCGGCGCGAGGCTTGGAATGTGGATATTCTCGATATCTTTCTGGTGCGCGCCAGCGCCAAATGCGCCGAAGCCGTCGAGGGTTGGCGCGAGGCGGGATGTGAAATTACCGTCCGAGCCGCCGCCCACGCGTGCCATGCCGACATCGACGCCGATCTCGTTCGCAATTTTTTTGGCTTCATCGAACAACTTGAGCGAGCCTTCAGTTGGCTCCATGGGCGGACGGTTCAATCCGCCGCTGATCTCATAACGTGTGCCTTCCAATGGTTGGATGGCGCGCAGGGCCTTGTCCGCGCGCTCGGCCTCGTCCAGTGACCAGATGCGCAGATCAACTTCCAGAGTCACGTGATCTGCCACCACGTTGGATACCGTCCCGCCTTGAATGACGTTCGGTCCGAGCGTTGTGCCTTTTTCCCAATCCTGCAATTTGACCAGTTCAGAGATCAAATGCGCCGCGCTGACAACTGCATTCCTGCCGTTCTGCGGCTCGAGTCCCTGGTGCGCAGCCTTGCCGTAAATATTGAATTTATATTCGCCCACACCTTTGCGCGCGATCTTTAGGTCGCCATTCATGTACGGGGGTTCCAGCACCAACACGGCTTTGGCGTCTTTTGCCAGCTCTTCGATATATGGCCGCCCGACTTCTGAACCGGTCTCTTCATCGGAAGTTAGCAGAAAATCAACGCTGGAAGATGGGGTTAATCCGAGTGACTTTAGTGCGCGTAATGCCCAAAGCGCCTGGACTGCGCCGGCTTTCATATCGTAAGTTCCGGGGCCGAAAGCCTGATCGCCTTGAACCGACCAGACATTATTCCATGTACCAACGGGATAAACCGTGTCGATGTGCGCCAGGAACACGATCCGCTCGCTGCTTCGACCTTGAATGTGCGCGTGCACCACATCGCCGTGATGGCTGGGATGGCGCTGAATCTGTCCGAATTCGGCGAACCAGCTTTCGGTCAGGTTCTGGACGCGGTTGATCCCGTCCACATCATTGGACGGCGATTCGATCCGCACCAATGCTTCAACGTCGGCAAGAATGTCCGTTGTATGATTCTCAAGATAGGCAAGAATGTTTTTCATTTCCACTCCAGCGATGAATAATTTTAGAAAGCAGGGTTTCTTTACTGATTGTAGCGTAAGAATAAAACTCCTGCGGATTGAAAATTGCAGGAGTTTGTATCTACATCATTTCACTGGTTCAGGCCACATGCGGCATTGTTTACACATATTCTATTCTGTTCTTCCCCTGTTGTTTTGCCTCATACAGCGCTTTATCTGTGCGCCGGATGCAATCGGTAAGTTCATCATCCTTGTTATGGGTTGAAGAAATACCTGCGCTGAAACTGATCGTCAGTTTCGTTCCATCGTCGCTTAAAAGATTGGCCTTGTCCCACTGTTCATGGATGCGTTGGATGATGGATTGGGCGTCCTCTCTTTCGGCCTCCACAAAGGCGATCCCAAATTCGTCGCCCCCCAGCCGTCCGATAAAATCCTGCTGGCGGATGTTGTTCAACGCAACTTGGGCAAATACCGCCAGTACTTTGTCGCCGATCAAATGTCCGAAGTTATCATTGATGGATTTGAAAGCATCGAGATCGATGATTCCGCAGGTGAAGGGCCTCTCGAATCTTTTGGCGCGGGAAAATTCTTCCTCGGCCCGTGACAGGAATTCCCTTCGGCTTAATGCCCCGGTGAGACTATCGGTACTTGCCAATTTTTGCAGTTCAGCGGCTGCCTTGCTCCACTCTCCCTCATAGTAATTTATTACTCTCCAACTAAAGGCCCAAATCATTACAATGAAAATTGTTTCAAGGAACGCTTTTTCCAGACTGAGAGGGGTGGACTCTGCACCCATTAGGCGGTGGGGTAAATCCAGGAATTCGATCAGCCAAATAAAGACAACAACGGCAATGTACCCTGCTAGTAGCCACGCTTGCGAGCCTCTCAGCCGTTTCATTGGAGAACAGGTAAATGGTTGGTAAATAGCCGAATATCTTTTGTTGTATAGAAACTGTTAAATTGTAATGATATTTTTCATTATTATAGCACCTGTCATGCCATAAGGCGCAATCGCTTACTCGTTCACGGACGTTCCATTTGCATCCCACCATTTGGACAGATGCTCGTGCGGACTCAATGGCCGGTCGGCGTAATGGGAGACATCGTTGAAGAGCATCAGCCGGGCGCGGACGGGATCCTTGAAATCCACGATGTTCAGGCAGGCCGGGGCCTGGTCGAGTCTGTCACGATAACCGCGCACGTCGAAACCGAGCAGGCTGCTGAGAATCAATCGCAGCGTG
Source organism: Chloroflexota bacterium (assembly GCA_021796315.1). The sequence goes on along the minus strand of JAJYOH010000008.1, from coordinate 28,310 downwards.
GCTTTGTGCGAAACAACTGCCACGCTTTCATCTTTATGCTTGATAACGATCTCGCGGATGATGGGCAGGGCGCGCGCCAGCACACTGATTCCAGATTCGCCGCCTTCGGGCGCAAAAGTAAAAGGGTCAGAATCCCAGGCGGAATATTCATCGGCGAAATTCGTTTCCACTTCCTTGCGGCTCAAACCCTCCCAATGTCCGTGGCTGATCTCACGTAGACCGTCGCATGGAATTGGATTCAATATTTTGAGAGGCTGGCCGATCATGCGACCGGTCTCCATGGTGCGGTCCAGCGGACTGGCGTAGATGGCGGAAATTTTGCTGTCTGCCAGGCGAACAGCCAGATGCTGCACTTGTGCGCGTCCTTCATCCGAAAGGAAAACGTTTTCCGCGCCGGAGAATCGATCTTCGGCTGAAAGCGGCGTCGCGCCGTGGCGGATGAGATAAAGGCGGGTAGTCATGTTACCTGCGGCGGCTCTGATTGCGTTTAAAGTTTGGGCGGTGGGATTTTGTTTTTTCAACGGGAGCCGCTGCATGGGTCGGCGTGCGAAGCGGCGTGTGTAAGGTCTGCTGATAATAATCGTCGAGCAGCATGGTGATGATGGCGGACTCATCCACGTTTTCGGCGAGGCTGTGCGCCAGCGGCATAAATCTTTGACTGCGTTCAGTCTGCAATTTATCGCGTCCACGCAGGCGCGCTTCGAGCAAAACCGTCATACGTTCAGTGACCACTGCGGCCACATCTGCATCGGTGGGGATGGGGCGTTCCTGCATGTCGATATCATATTGCTTCGCAATTTTTTCGAGCGCAAATCTTTCGCCTTTGTGGATCAGCGAAATTGCAATACCCGCCGCGCCTGCACGCCCGGTGCGTCCCGCGCGATGAATGTAGGCTTCCATTTCCTCGGGCGGCTCATACTGAATGACGTGAGACAGGCTGGGAATATCGAGGCCGCGCGCCGCCACGTCGGTAGCGACCAAAAACCGCAGGGTCCCGCGCCGGACGCGTTCGAGCACACGTTCACGCGCAGACTGTGAAAGTTCGGAACTTAATTCATCGGCGTCATATCCGAAACGCTGCAGAACAGTCGAGATGTAATGCACGCGGTCTTTGGTGTTGCAAAAAATAAGGGCCGAAGTTGGGTTCTCGATCTCGATCAATCGCACGAGACTGCGGTCCTTGTCCATGCCTTCGACCAGATAAAAAACATGCTCCGTGTCGGTCACATGCACGTGGTCGCTGCTCAGGCTGATGAACTCCGGCTCGCGAATGAACTCGCGTGCGGTGCGCATGACCGCCTCGGAAAATGTGGCCGAGAACATGCACGTATTGATGGAACGTTTGGGAAGATATCGCTGGACATCCTGCATGTCGGGATAAAAGCCCATCGAGAGCATCCGGTCGGCCTCATCGAAGATCAACATTTTTAAATGTTCAAGGGAAAGCGTGCGTTTCAACAAATGATCGAGGACGCGTCCCGGCGTGCCGACCACGATTTGAGCGCCCTGCTTGAGCGCGTCGATTTGTGGACCGTATCCGACTCCGCCATAAACGGCCACCGTTTTCAGGCCCGCATCCCCGAAAAGTTTTTCCGCTTCCTGCCAAACCTGTTTGGCAAGCTCCCGTGTTGGGACGAGGATCAGCGCCTGACAATTTGCGTGGGATGGATCGAGCCGTTCGAGCATCGGCAGGATGAAGGCGCCCGTCTTGCCGCTGCCGGTGCGCGCCTGGATCATCATATTTCTTTTGGCGAGCAGATATGGAATTGCGCGCGCCTGGACCGGCATGAGCGAAGTCCAGCCTGCGCGTGCGGCAGCCTCGCGTAAACGCGGCGGTAACCGGTCGAACGTCAGATCGGTTAAAGAATTTTCGATGGGAGAGATGGTTGAGTCTGTCACTTGATTTTCGATTCTTCGATAATTATTTTTTCAATAAACTGCTCCAGCGCTGAAAATGCTGGCTGGGGCAGGAAATTAATTACAGGGTTTGAAAAAGAAAGCCGCGTCGCTGACGCCGGATGTCGTCCAGATTTTTCGCCATTGAGAAATCGTCTCATAAACTTTTTCCCATGTTTGACTTTTTGGCCCATCTTTGAGCGTTCTTGAATTTGGAGAATGTGAATCGCCTGGCAAATAACGATGGACATCGTCAATGATCATCACACCGCCGGGGCGAATCACGCGGATGGCTTCGAGCGCGCAGAAGTCGCGGTACACGCCGTCAACCAAAACGAAGTCAATGCTGTCTGATTTGATGGATTGAAAAACTTTGACGTAATCCGTTTCGCCGCCTTGTTCGTCCGGTAAATTTCTCGGATGAAGTTGGTAATCAACATTGCTCAGATTGTTTTCCTTGAGCATCTGCGAGACTTTTCCGAACCAGGCTTCATCATGTTCCACGCTGATTAAATGTCCGACCCGTTTTGCAAACCACAAAGTGCTGCGCCCGCTGCCGAACTCGAGACCGATATCCGATTTCTTGAGATAGGCGACGAGCATTTCATTTGCTGTTTGCGTCAGCCAGGGATGGTCGGGATGCGTGGCGTAATAATATTTTTCTGCGATGCGGCTCCCGATGTATCTCGGTGTCCAATGGCTGAAAGACCTCATTTACAAATTCTCCTGCATTTCGATTAATCCAAAGATTGCAGAAGGGATTATACCAGCGCCTAAAAAAGCAACACGCTCACGTCATTGCGAAGGTGTTCGCTTGCACTGTGTTCTTCAGTGTCCCGAGGCAATCCCAAACATTACTGGAGATTGCTTCGCCGCAAAGACGTAAATTTTTGTTTTATGCGCACACAATTTCTGCCGGGCAACTTATGTTTTTCCCTGATCATTTTGACAGAAGACCTTTTTGTGCGGTGACTGCAATCGCTGCGGCGCGTGAATCGACTCCAGGCTTGCCATAAATACTTGCCAGGTAAGCCTTCACAGTTTTCTCGATCCGGCGTTTGTGTTACTCATTGGGATGTGTCTGGGATTTGGGGGTTTCCTGAAAATCGTCAGCCAGGCAAACACGATTCTTGCCCAAACGCTTGGCAGTTAATTCGGCATTGTCTGCTGCAATCAGGAGATCGTTTGCATTCCTGCCGTTTTCAGGGAAGGCGGCTACGCCCAAACTGAATGTATAGCCGGGGATGAAGCCATTAGACTTGGGTATATTCACTGCTTGTGCCTCGGTGGTTTTGCGTATTCTTTCTGCCAAAACCAGAGCGCCGCTTTTGGACGTGTAGGGCAGGATGAGTGCAAACTCCTCTCCGCCATAACGTGCTGCCGCATCAGGGTTGCGCACATTCGATTGCAAAAGTTTCGCGATTGCTATTAATCGTTCATCACCTGCAGGATGCCCCCAATGATCGTTGTATTCCTTGAAGCTGTCGAGGTCCATGATGATCAGCGCCAGAGGGTAGCCGTAACGGTCAGCGCGGGCGATCTCGGTTGCAAGGGTTTGGTCGAAGGCGCGGCGGTTCAGAAGTTGTGTCATACCGTCAGTCAAGGCCAGCGATTTGACTTCAGCGTGCAACTGCGCATTATCAACGGCGATGGCTACAGGTCCGGCCAGAGCGGTCAGTAAATCCACATCATTTTCGGTGAGCGGATGTCCTGGAGATGCTTCAACGTTGATGACCCCGATCACGTCGCCTCCTTTGAAGAGGGGAACGCAGACCTCGCTTTCCACTTCGTAAGCAGCCCGCAGGAAAGCTTCATCCTTGCTTACATCGGTCAGGAACTGGGTCTGCCTGGTTGAAATCGTCCGGCCAACCACGCCTGTCGTTATTGGGATTTCATGGAAAATCATATCGGCGGGATATCCCACTTGTGCACCCAGCCGCAAGACCTTATTGTCGAGCAGGTAGATGCTTATGTAAGTGTAGTCGAACGTATCCTTCAGCAATTGCACAACCATTTGAAAGATTCTATCAAGGTCAAGAGAGGATGTTATGGCTTGTGAAATGGATTGCAGGGTGGTCATGGCGCGCAAGTGTTCCCGAGATCGGGCATAGAGGCGGGCCTTCTCGAGCGCGGTCGTAACATGGCTGGTTAGAGTTTGGAGTATTTGCACATCGTCCTGAACAAAGGCGTTCATCGCAAAGCTTTCGACGTATAGTACCCCCAGCAATTTTCCTTCTTCAAGCATGGGCACACCCAGGGCTGAACCGCTTCTTTTGCCAATTGTGAAGAAGTATGGATCATGAGTTACATCGCCGGTAAAGTAAGGCTGGCGCGTCTCGGCCACGTGACCGATGATGCCCTCTCCTATTTTTTGACGATAGCCCGGTTTGAAGACGAGCTCTTCAGTTCCCGTAATGACGGTTGTTTCCAATTGGTTGTCTTCGGTTAACAGGCTGATCACGGCCGCCGCGTACCCAAAGTGATTGACCATTGCTGTAACTGTCCGTTTGAGGATTTCCTTTTCGTTCAGGCTCTTGGACACGTGTTTGCTTACCTCTTCGAGCAGGCCCAATTGAGCCACTCTGCGATAGCCGGTTTCAAGTAGTTGGGCCTTGTAGATGGCCAGCGCAATTTGCGATCCGACTTGTTCGCCAACGGAAATTTCGTCGGGCATGAATTGATGTGGATGATCGAAGGCGATCAGCGCCGCCCCCAGTTTTTCCTGATTGGCAATCAGCGGCAGGGCGAGGATGGAACGCGCCGGGAATCTTGTGGCAATACTGCGACTCATGTATTGCGAATTAAATACATCTTCGAGCGCCAGTGGATGACCTGCTATTAAAACGGACTCGGTCAGTGTGTGTTCATTGGCGTCGATCTGTGTGGATGGATATGTATCCCGAAGCTTTCCGTAGGCCGCAGCTGGAATTGCCTTCCGATTGGCCTTATCCCATAAGGTGATGTATGCTCCATCGGCTTCCAAAATCCTGCCCAGTTGGTCAGCCAGTGTTTGAAGTATTCCCTGGAAATTAGTGCTTTCAAGTGCAGCGTGCGTAATGGAATTGAGCAGCTCGATTTGGCGGGTGTGACGACGCTCAGCCAGCAACCCCTCCTGCTCCCGGGTCCTATCGCGCGCGACGATAACGCGACCCTGTAATTTTCCGCGTTGATCGCGGAGCGATGAAATCATCAGGTGGTACCAGCGTGGTTGCTCCGCCCCGCCAAGTTCAAGTTGGAACTGAACCTCCGGCGCATCCCAATGTTCCCAGACGACATCCATTCCCTTCAATACTTGATGGGCGTCCAGGCCGATGGCTTCTTCGCCAATATTCAACCATTTATAGGCAGCAGGGTTCAGATTCACGATCCGTTCGAGGTTGTCCATGACGATCACAGCGTCGCGCAGATTTTCAATGATCAGCGGCGCGGCGAGCGGAATCAAGTTTAGTAGATCGTATTGGAAGAAACCAAATGCCAGGAGGAGGCCTGAAAGCGCAAATGTGTATGGAGTCCGGTCAAGTCCATGCTGTTGAAATTGGTCAGTTAGAAAGACAGCGTTACTGACCAGCGGTATCAAAGAACCGATAACCATGATGCCGATTTGACGTTTAAAAAGGCGGGTCGATTTCAGGTATGCGATTATATAAAGTATGATGCCCGCAAGAACGAGCGCATAGGCAGTTACTACAATGGCCCAGAATGCCGGGCCGTAATTTTCGAATATCAATCCCGGTAATCCGTTGGGGTCAAGCCTTGCCGATCTCCACATCAAATGATGAAAGTCGTTGGTCGATGTTACAGCCAGTGCGACCAACAGCCACGCAGTGAGCAATATCCTGACCCTGGCAGTCAGCCATTTGGCGTTGCCCGTATATTCCATGGCGAACACAAGCCAAAATATTGGCGCGGCCACAATTCCAAAATATGTAAATTGTTCTGCCAAAACTTTGGCGTTTACGGTAGGGGCCAGTGTTTCGATTGCATAAGCCAATACCCATTGTGTGATGGCAATCATCAACCAGCCGAAAGACCTGGCGCTTGCTTTTTTTGTTCGGTGAAATGCGTAAAGTGATATTCCCCCCGTCAAAATAGCGATTGTGAAAAGTGAGAGTGCGTACGGCAGCGAACCGGGATACATGGTCAGGGGCTTTGACCTTGCTTTGTTCCTGCAAATCGATAGATAAAAATCTTCAACTTCTTTCGATAAACCACTTGTATATTATCAATAATATCATAGCATTGAACACTTAACATGTCGTTATTTTCGTAAGGGTGCGCTAAAAGTATGTAGATGAGTTTGCTCCCTGCGCCGTCCTCGGCGCAGGATTTACTCGCAAAGCGCCGCCGAGGACGGCGGCTTGAGCCTATTTACCAACAACCTTTGAGTGCCCCCTTTTTCGTAACATCAAGGTATTGTTTTCCAGGCATCCCTTGAACTTTCACAACTGCGCGGTCCCTGATTTGATTTCGTGGATGGGAATCAAAAAGCCATCGCTAAACGATGGCTTTTTGTGGTGGGCGCGGAGGGGCTCGAACCCCCGACCTCATGTGTGTGATACATGCGCTCTAACCAGCTGAGCTACGCGCCCGGAGTGTCCGGGATTATAGCCGAGATAACTTCCTTTCGCAAGACTGGTCTACGGAGGAGGCAGGACATCCCATGGATTGATGACTGTCGATGTGGTGCGCACCTCAAAATGCAAATGTGGACCAGACGCGTGGCCGGTCGCACCAGCCGCGCCGATGGTTTGTTTTTGGCTTACATTATCTCCGCAGTTCACGAAGATCTGGCTCAAGTGCGCATATAACGATTGAAAACCGGTGCCATGATCGATCATGATCATGTTGCCATAACCATAATTATTCCAACCGGCGTATACCACCACGCCGCCATCGGCTGCGTAGATGTTGTCTCCCAGGTTGGCGGCCAGGTCAATTCCAAGATGATTGGTCTTGACGGAATAATCGAAGCCTGAAAGGTAATGTTTATCAGTTGGATAAACAAAAGTGCCGTAACCGACCGCGCCGCCATTGACTGCATGGCACGCGCCCGGGCCTCCCACTTGCGCAGAAGCCGGGTTGCTGCGAGTGATGCCTAACGGCACCGAGCCCGGTGCGTGATATTGATACACGCCGCCCGGTATTACGATCCACGTTCCGGGTTTGATGTTTGGATGGGCATAATCGCCAATCGTTGCAGGGTCCAAATGATTGAGTGGATAGTTGACAATATCCTCCGGTTTTACGTGATAAAAAGATGCAACTCCATTCAAACCTTCACCGGCCTGCCATTCCCGATAAACGCCGTCAATCGGCAGGATGGTCAATACCTGACCGGCCTTGAGATTGTGCGGATCGTCCAGCAGGATGTAGTAATTGGCCGAGAATACTGTCTGAGGCTGAAGACCGTTGTTTGCGGCAATACCTGACACGGTATCGCCCGGCTGCACCGTGTATTTTGTAATTTCCTGCCGGGAGCCTCCCGTTGAGGCATTGGTGTGCATATTTGTCTGTCGCAAGATGCCAAAGGATGACAGATCGAGGATCGGTGATGTCGGCAGGCTCGCTTCCAGGGTCGGACCTTGAAGCGGCACGCCGTTTTCCTGGGCCTTTGCATCCGGCTGACGGAAATACATCTGCGCCAGCCAGATGACGATCACAATGGCCAGCACGGAAAAAATATTGGTTGCGGCGCGCAGCATTGACTCGCCCAATCCCATCTGGATCAGGCTTTGCATCCAGCTTGAAACGCGATTCGGTTTGGGGGTGGAGGAGGTTCCTTTCGGCTCAGATTCCCCTGGTTGCGCCGTTGATTTTTCTTTTAAATTTCTCTGCATTAGTTCTCCGCAAAAAATGATAACATGCCAAAAAATGACCGTCAAGCAAGGCCGCTAAACGCTAACCTGACGTTAAGGCTGTGTTCCAAAGCCATGTCATTGGAGGGCGTTCGCTTGCACTGTGTTCTTCAGTGTCCCGAAGCAATCTCCTGTTTATATGTGGTGATTGCTTCGCCGCATTCTTCGACTTCATTTCACTCCGCTCAGGACGGCGGCTCGCAATGACGTAAAATTTTTACGCGGGCACAATCAATTCTGCGCGATCAACTGCGGGACTGTTCACCAGCGTCGAAACGGGATAGGCCTCCATCAGTTCGGCGGGGAAAGGTTTGATCAACGGTTGCAGGCTTTCGGGAGTCCGAGGCGAGGCGTCCAGCCAGTCGACATAATTTTTCGGTTCGAGGATCACCGGCATCCGATCATGGATCGTCGCCATGAGTTTGTTGGGTGTGGTCGTGATGATGGCGCATGAGCGGATGGTCGAGCCGTCGGGTGCGTGCCACTCGTCCCACAGACCGGCGAAGGCAAATACGCCGCCTTTTTTGAGCTGGATGAAATGCGGAATTTTTGTTTTTGTGCCGGCTTGTGATTTCCATTCGTAAAAGCCATCGGCCAAAATCAAACAACGTTTGTATTTGAAGCCGCCGCGAAAGGACGGTTTCTCCGCCAGCGTTTCGCCGCGCGCGTTGATGAGTTTGTTGCCGATGGCCGGGTCTTTGGCCCACGATGGGATCAAACCCCACATAAAAAAGTCGGCTTTATTTTTTGTGTCGTTTGGAATTGCCAGCGCCGGTTGCGTCGGCGCGATGTTGAAGCGCGGCGCAAATTTTGGGGGGAATGTGTAATCTTCAAACGCATCTTTTAAATCAGCAGGGTCAACTGTTAAAGTAAATCGTCCGCACATTATTTCCTCAACTTTCTGAAATCTCCATCGCGCATCGTCACGTTGGTCGCATCCAAATGTTCGAGCAAAGCCTGCGCGTATTTTCGGCTGGTGTTAAAAAGATCGCGCACTTCGGCCAGCGTGATCTGTCCGTTCGCTTTCAACTTCTCGATGATCTTGTTCACCATCGAATCATAATCCGCTTTGCGAAAAACGACATCCGGCGAAACGGCGACCAGTTGATTTCCTTCGATCAATGCGTTGACGATTTCCTCATCTGTCTCGGCCTGACATTCTTTGACGCTCGGCGGGCTGAACGGATCCTGCGCGAACTTCCGCATCAATGCCTCGACTTTGGCCTGCTGGCCGTTATCGAACTTTATCTCGTGCGACGGCAAACCGATGAATGCGCCGAATTCTTTGAGCGTATTACGTATTACGTAATACGTAATAATGGAATTGAAAATTTTTGGCGATAACTTTAATTTGCTTTTCAACTCTTCGCGCGGAATGCCGCGTCGCAGCCGAAAAGTTTTGTGATAACTTTCGACGATCTGCAAAGTTTTTTGATTCAGATCGTTCCAGTGGGGAAGCGGCGCGAAAAGTTCGTCGTCGATTTTGACGATTCTTCCATCGGCTAATAATTCTTCCATCGCCGCGTCGGCAGAATCTTTTTCAAGATGCGAGCGTGAGATGATTTCTTTTGGAGAAGCAATGCCGACTGCCAGCGCGGCTTCGAATAAAATATCGGCGGGCGAACCCTGCGTTAAAGATTCCAAACTTTTTAAAACATCAGAATCGAATCGTTTGTGACGGCCTTTGGGCTGCGGATCGACGATGATGCCGCCGCCAAGAGTCTCGCCCGGTGATGGCCTGCGCAAAATGTAGCGGTCGCCGCGCACCGCCACGATCGGGTCGCGCAATTCGAGTTGAATCCAACCTTCATCGCCGGGCGCGAGTTCTTCCGCGCCGAGCAGGCGCAGGTTTGCAATCGTCTCGCTGGCGCCGATGAAGACTTTGACTTCGCTGGAATGTTTGAGCGGCGCGGATGAATCTTTCAGCAAACGAAAACGCGCGTCCACGCGGCGGGTGGATTGATATTGACCGGGATGTGTCAATACTTGACCGCGTTGAATTTGTTCAGCGGCGATGCCTGAAATATTTACCGCCGTGCGTGAGCCGACTTGCGCTCTTTCTTCTTTCTTCTTGTGAGTCTGCAAGCCTCGTACGCGGCCTTTCAAACCGCTCGGCAGAATCTCAACTTCATCGCCGACTTCAATGTGTCCGTCGTTTAGTGTGCCGGTGACGACCGCGCCGAATCCGCTCATGGTGAAGACGCGGTCGATGGGCAGGCGCGGGCGCCCGAGATCGAGACGCGCGGGTTTGTCGCGCAGGATGGAGACGAGAGTCGCTGTCAGTTGGTCGAGTCCGCTTCCGGTCCGGGCTGAGACGCGGACGATGGGCGCGTCTTGCATGACGGTTTCCTTGACCGCCGTCCGCACATCGGATTCAATTAAGTCGAGCCAGTCGTTATCTGGGATGAGATCGGTTTTGGTTAAGACAATGATTCCAGCGGGGATTTGAAGCAGATCGAGAATGGCGAGATGTTCTTTGGTTTGCGGCATCACGCCTTCGTCGGCGGCGATGATGAGCAGGGCGGCGTCGATGCCGCCAATGCCTGCCAGCATGTTCTCGATGAAGTCGCGGTGGCCCGGAACATCCACGATGCCGATCTCTTCTCCATCCGGCAAAGTAAGCCAGCCGAAGCCGAGATCGATGGTCATCTCGCGCTCCTGCTCTTCTTTCAAACGGTCGGGGTGTGTGCCGGTGAGCGCCGCGATGAGCGTGGACTTGCCGTGGTCTACGTGGCCTGCTGTGCCGATGACTCGCATGGATTATCGTCCGCTATTACCGCCGTCCTCGGCGCATGATTTGCCGCCGAGGACGGCGCATGGAGCAATGAATTTATTTTGTTTTCTTTGTCTTTTTGCCGTGGCCCATGATGCGTTCGTAAGCGCCAAGCCATTCGTTGGCAACGTTCATCATTTCCTGCAATTGTTTTTCGGTGGTGTCAGTCGTCTGATGGATCAGGTCTTGCAGGGTTTGAGATGCATCGTCCAGTAGTGTGATGCGCTCTTCAACTTTATCCACATCCTTGCGAAGATCGCGCATCGACTCTTCCTGCGAGAGCGAATGACCTGTCCAGCGTTTTTGCTCGTCGGCTTTGAACGCCACCCATTCCTGACGGACGCGGTCTTCGGCCAGTCTCTGCATTTCGCTGACTTCGGCGATGCGGCGTTCGAGTTTTTGATTTAGTTCGGTGTAGGCATCCTGGGCGCGTTTTGCGGCGCGGATGGAGTCATCCAGCGCGGCGACCTGGACATCCATGTTTTCCGCCTGTTTTTTAAATGCTTCGTATTTAAGTTGCCAGTCTTTCCAGGCACGGTCACGTTCCACCTGTGCCAGAGCCTGCTCGGTAAGAAAAGCGGTCTGCGCCTCTTTGCGTTCTGATTCTGTTTCGAGCAGTTCGTTCATGCGATTTTCCAGGTTGCGGATGCTGTCGCCGTAGATGACAACTTTGTCGCGGGCCTCGTCAGCTCGTTTGCGGACAGATGCCAGCTCGCCTTGAATGTCGGCCACGCGTTTGGCGTCCTGGCGGCGCGCGTCTTCCAAAGTTTTTTGTGCGGGTGCGATCGGCTCGATACTTTTGACGACCGCCTCAACTTTTTGACCCATATCCTGCACTGCCAGTGATAAGCGCTGTTCTTCGATGGAACGCTCTTTGAATTTCCTGTTGATTTCCTCCGGCTTGACTGCTGCGAGGTTGATCTTTGAAATGGCTTTATTGATCTCTTCGAGTTCCGAGTGATGAAGTTTGGCGGCTTCACGTTCGCGGCGTTCGGCGCGCTTTTCAGCGGCTTCCATTAATTTGGTAACGTCAGTGCGCTGCCTGGTCATCATCGCGTCGAATTGATTGACGCGTTCCACTGCCGGGCCGATATCTGAAATTTCTTTTGTCAGCGCCTTGATCTGTTTGGCCAGCGCGTTGACGCTGGTTTCCAGCGAAGTCAGCCGTTCTTCCACGGCGGAGACGGCGGTTTTGTTTTTACGTTGTTGGTCGTCGAGCCATTCGAGTCTTTTTGTAATTTGTTCGAATTCCATGAACTCCTCCAGCGAGTGGATAAATTATAGCATGGCTGTTGGATGGTCTTTAGTGACCAAGATGCTGGAACATGAGCGGAAGCTTTTCAAGGATTGGGCGAAGCGCCTGCGGAAATAATCCCAGGATAAAAAGACCGATCAAACCGATCCCTAACATGCCGCGCTGAGTCCATGTTTCTTTTGTGGTCCAGGCTGTTTCTTCCTTGTTCATAACGAGCATCGCCAGCATCCGAACTGCTCCGATGAGCAGACCCAGCAATCCGATCAGGAACCAGATGGCTGATCTCAAAGATTGCTGACTGAGTCCTTCCCATAATGCCAGGCGCGGAGGAAAGCCAGCCAACAACGGAAAGCCCGCAGTGGAAAGTGTGGCGAGGATCAATCCGCTGGATGCAAACGGATAAATGCGCGCCAGTCCCTGCATGGATGTAAAACTCAGCGGCTTGTTGCCTGGTTCGGATTTCAAGATCGAAAGCGACAGCGCCCAAATGGCGATGCTAAGTCCGCGGGCGGGGATGAGCAGGAAGGTTATGTTGGCAGATTTTGCCGGGTTCAGGCCGAGCGCTATCAGAATAAAGCCGGTTTCGGCGATGGCTGTGTATGCCATCAATCGTCCGGCGTGACGCTGGAACGCGGCCCATAATCCGCCGGTCACAACCATCAGCAGACCTGTGATGCGCAAGCCGGCCAGCAATTCGGGCGATGTGCGCAGCCAGGCGTAACGGTCGAGGAAGCCCATTCCATAAATGCTTGCGATGGTCGGTAATAACCATAATAGAAAGCCGACTATAAACGGCGAGCTTTCCTCCATCAATTGCGGAATCCAATTGTAGAGTGGGAATACCGCCATTAAAAATGCGAAACCCAAACCGAGCATGGCGGTGGATTGAATGGTCAGCGCCAGATCGCCGGGACTGGCTTCAACACCGGCCAACAGCCAACCCGCGAACAAAATGAAAGGCATGCCCAGAGTCTGATAGATCAAGAAGCGCACCACGCCGCGTCCCGGAGTTTGATTCGATGGAGAGATCATTGGGATCGAAACCAATACTGCCAGCTCGATCAACAGACCTGCGAAGAGAAATGGTTGGACAGCGATGGATGCGACCAATAATCCGGTGATGATTAATCCAAGTGGAACCAGGCGATGGGCTGCGCCGGCGGCCTCTGCGCCAAAGAACCAAAGTACACCCATGCCATAGATAATCACCAAAAATGGAGCGCTGCTGGAATCCAAAACCAAACTGCGACCAAGTAAAAATGCGGATGAACCAATCTTGAGCGAAACCGGTCCGATCAGCAGCGCTTCGTCAATCGGGACGATGAACGCGATTCCCGCTAAAAGAAGCGAAGTCACACCTCCGACGATTATCGCCGTACGTGCGCGCCCGATAAAAAAGGTCAGCGCGCCGATCACGATGGGGGCGAAGATCCAAAGCAGCGGAGCGCTCATGCGGATTCTTCCCCCGGTGCGGAGGATGTCAGCAGGTATGCGCCGACCAATCCCAATCCGAGATTGACAACGGATAGAAGCGCCGCCACCAGGATCGAGCCTTCCAGCGCGGCGTAGATGATCTCAAAACCAGCCATGACCGTTAGAAGACCAATAATGACGCGCTCGAGATTTGAATCAGTGGCAAGATGAAGCAGACCTGTTCCGACCAATAAGATCGCTCCCGCGACAACAGGCAATCCGATTCCTGGCACGGAATTTTCGATGCGCGGTGTGGCGGATGCAGTCAATACTGCTACCATGCCAATCATAAATAGACGGAAGACGCGCCCCTGCGGCCAGAAATTTTCAGCAACTTCCTTGCGAATGGGAATATTGCTGAGAGTCATGCCAAGCGCGGCTGTTGCCATCCAGCCGGTGACGAGTTTTGCGGCGGCCATGCCAGGCGGCCAATGTTGCGCCACCAGCCAGAAGACACCAACGTATTGCACGGCCAGAAAGCCAATATCCCAGTGCCAGTCCCGGCTGAGCAGCAGGCCGGATGACGCGATGAGCAGAAGGATGACCGCCAGCCACGAGATGATGGTCGCGATCATGCTATGGTTTCCTTTGTGTCAGCAGGGAGACGAATAAAATTAGAAAAAGCAATGTCCACATAATCCCGCTTTCGCCTTCAAGAGTGTTGGTAATCGTTTGACTCAGGCGCGCGAGAAATCGATATAGTCCCCACACATTTTGATAAAGCTGATCGAGGCGTGACGATGTAGGCTGTACCCAATGAGCACGGGTCGGATTCAGAACGGGGAAACGCGGTGTGGCCCACAGCAGGCCCAAGGTCAGGAGAGATGCGGCGAGACTGGCTCCCCATGCGCCCAAATGAAGCGCTCCATCCCATCCCCAAAATCCAAGCAGAAGTTGAACGAAGAGCAGAATGCCGATCCCAGCCGGGTAAACGCCTTTGGTCCAGGCGGGTTGCGAATCAAGGGAGGCGCGTGTTGATGGACGCAAAGCATATCGGATAAAACCAACGATGATCATGGCTTGCGCAGCCAGAAAAAGCGGCAGCGCAAAAACGAAACCGCCAACGTTGTTTTCCCAGCCGGAGGCTGTGAGTGAAAAAGGCAAAGCTGAAAGACTCCATGCGCCAACCAACAAAGCGCGGTTGAGCCAGGTTTGCTGCACCGACGCCAGGAACAATGCCCCGCCTGCCAGCACGAGCGCCAGTCCCCAGGCAACCGCCCCAGCCGGATCGCCTCGCAGTGCGGATGCAACGGCCAGGCTTGCAATCGCGATCATCCAAAATGGACGGCCTGCCAATTCGTCAGACGCGCGCAGCCACATCCAGCCGCCATACAACGCGGCGGCGGCTGTCAGGATAAGCAAAAGCGGTGTGATCGGTGATGCCAGGCTGGATGCCGGAATACGCGCCAACAAAACAAGGCTGGAAGCGGCGGAGACAAGCCGCAGGGTGGTTCCGATCCCGCGCCGCAATGATGATTCGGATGTATATGGTAAATGCAGAGGCAGCACACCGAGTCGAAGCCCGGCTGCGACCAATAAAAATAATCCTGCCTGCGGAGGAGTGGACAAGAAGTCCATGGATTTTCCCACTGCAATGCTGACGATGTCTGCCAGCAGCAAAAGCACAATGCCGGCTGCGCGCGTCGAAAATGCAACCACGGCCTGCTCGCTGGATCGAGCTTCCCTGGCCGAACGCAGCATTGCGACCAGCTCAGTCAGGTCGAGGGCAGCCCAGACCAGCACCAGGGTCAGTGGATTGTTGGCTGTAACAGCCAAAAGTCCGAGGGCGCATAATGTCAACGAACCGGCCCACGAAAGTGAGTTTGGAAAATCCTCGCGCACTGAAGCGGTCAATAAAATTGCCAGCGCCAGAGTGATCAGACTTAATGCATAAGGCCATGAAAGTCTGTCTGCCGCGAAAGTGAGAGATTCGGAAAAAAGACTGGTAGGCTGCCAGGATGGTAAAGCCAGAGAAAGCGGCATCTGTGCCTGCCACAGCACAACACTGATCCATGCCAGGAAGGCGCCCCCCACTGCTATCAACCAGCTGAAGCGAAACTCTGGACGGGTGACGCGTAGAACGGCCAGCGTTAAGGCTGTGACCACCAAAAGCAAAGCTGTGATTAAGATCAACATGGGCGGCAATATTTTATCAGTATTGAGAAGCATTTGCCACGCTTCCTGTGTCGGCCTTTTGGTAGAATCGTGCCCATGTCCCCCCATCGTTTTGCATTGACATTCTACCTGTTGACCTTTGTATTGTTGACTTCCTGCGCTTCCTCCCCGGACCCGAAAACGGGTCCCGCTATTCTGGCTGGTCCCACATCCACGCCTTTTCAGCCGGGCGCGAATGCTTCGCCGTTTAACGCGCTTCAACCTCCACCCGCTCATGCTCCGACGTTCACACCGTATCCCACAGCATACATTCGCGGTGTTCCTTCCGATGTTCCGCAGGTTGCCACACCTTCAGGGATCGCAGGATCCTTGTCGGTAGCAATCGACCCGCTGACTGGCAATCCGCCTTCTGATCCACGGCTGCTCCAACGACGGCCTTTGGCGATAAAGATTTCAAATTATCCGCGCGAGATCCGCCCGCAGTATGGATTGACTCTGGCGGATGTAGTCTTTGAATATTACATCGAGTGGGGCGATACGCGTTTCATCGGAATTTTTTGGGGCAACGATGCAAAACAGGTTGGGCCTGTGCGTTCTGGCCGTTATTTCGATGAACACATCGTGCGTATGTATCACGCCTACTATGTTTTTAATTTTGCCGACCCGCGCGAATTCAAATATTTCCTAAGCGGTGACTTGTCGTCTTTTGTCACAACACCGGGCAATACTTCATGCCCGCCGTTTTTTACATTCAGAGTCAGCGATAAAGTCGTGGATATTAATCATTACGAAACATATTTTGATACTTCGAGATTTAGCGCCTGTCTGGCGAAGAGGGGCATGGACAATACCTCACAGTCCATTCGCAGCAGTTTCTTCAATTTATCTGTCGCACCTGGCGGCTCGATTGTCAATCGCATCTTCAATCATTATTCAGTGGATGATTATGATTATTGGCAATACGATCCTGCATCCGGGCGTTACCTGCGCTTTCAGGAAACCGCCGACACGCGTAATAACAAACCCGAGTCTTATGCCCCGCTGATGGATGCCCTAACCAACAAGCAGGTTGCGGCGGATAATGTGGTGGAGTTGTTTGTTCCTCACATTTTTGCGAATGAAAACGAGCAACAGGATGAGGTCTATCACATCAATCTGGTGAATTCGGGTAATGCATTTGTTTTTCGCGATGGCGTTGCCTATCCTGCCCGGTGGAATCGCACCGAGCTGGACCAGCCGCTTTATCTCTCGACCCTGGATGGCCAGCCCATTTATTTGAAACCCGGCGTGACGTTTTATCAAGTCACCGGTTTGACGACCGACGATTGGTCCGACGGCCTCGATTGGCATTTCGATTTCCACACGCCGTAAAAAATCACCACGAAGTCACAAAGGCACAAAGAAAAATTTGTGTCTTCGAGTCTTGGTGACTTTGTGGTTTATCCTCGATAATCTAAAGGTGTAAAATAGTCAAAGTTGATCAGTGGAGCCAAACGTGAGCGAAAACTTTCGCATTGAAAAAGATTCTCTTGGCGAAATAAAAGTTCCAGCCGACGCTTTTTACGGCGTGCAAACCCAGCGCGCCGTGGAAAATTTTCCCATTTCTGGGCTGCGTCCGTGGCGGGCGTTTATCTGGTCTGTCGCGGCGGTCAAGTGCGCGGCGGCGGAAGTTAATTTCGAGCTGGGATTATTCAACGATCACGAGATTGACAGCAAGAAATTCTCCGCCAAAATTTTATCGGATGCAATTTCGCAGGCCGCGCACGAAGTGATGGACGGAAAATGGGATTCGCAATTTGTGGTCGATCCGTTCCAGGCAGGCGCAGGCACGAGTCACAACATGAACGCGAACGAGGTCATCGCCAATCGCGCCACACAAATTCTGGGCGGCGCGCTCGGAAAATATTATGTGCATCCGAACGACCACGTCAACATGGCGCAATCCACGAACGATGTGATTCCGACTTCCATTCGTTTGGGCGCGCTCTGGCGTTTGGATGAATTGCTTGCTGCGTTAAACGAACTTGAGTCTGCACTGGAGGCGAAAGCCCGCGAATTCGATGACATCGTCAAGTCGGGACGCACGCATCTTCAGGACGCCGTGCCGGTTCGCCTTGGTCAGGAATTTGGGGCGTACGCCAAAGCTGTTTCGCGTGACGCCGCGCGAATCAAACGTTCAGCCGAAGGGTTGAGTCGGCTTGGGATTGGCGGCACCGCTGTCGGGTCCGGTTTGAACGCACACCCTGAATATCATGCCCGCATGGTTAAAAAATTATCGCAGTTGACCGGACTCAAATTATCCGAGTCCGATAATTTATTCGAGTCGATGCAATCGCTGGCGGACGTCGCGGATTTTTCATCATCGCTTCGAACATTGGCGTTGACATTGATCCGCGTTGCAAATGATTTTCGTTTGCTGGCATCCGGCCCATCGACCGGACTCGATGAAATTCATCTGCCCGCCGTTCAACCCGGTTCGAGCATCATGCCCGGCAAAGTGAATCCTGTGCTGGCAGAAATGTTGGACCAGGCCATGTTCCATGTGATCGGCTGCGACACGACGATTGCGATGGCGGTGCAGGCCGGGCAGTTGGAATTGAATGTGATGATGCCGATCGCGGCGCATAATTTATTCGAGATGATGCAGGTGATGATCGGCGCGGTGAATGCTTTTACGGAGCGCGCGGTGAAAGGGCTGACGGCGAATCGTGAAAAGGCCGAAGGCTGGCTTTCGAAAAATGCGATCGTTGTCACTGCGTTGAATCCTGTGATCGGATATTCACAAGGCGCGGCGCTGGTGAAGGAAGCGTTGGCTAAAAATATTTCCATTCGTGATGTGGCCGTTGAAAAAGCGAAGGCTGGCTTGCTCAAACATCGCGATGAAAACCGTCCGGTGACGGTGGAAGAAATCGAGTTTGCATTTTCAGACTTGCACCGCCTGACCGAAGGCGGCATCGTCGGCGGACCGACCGGCGGATAGGAGACCTCATGCCTTTTGATCCAACTTTTTTAAGTAATTTTCTTTTGGTGTTGACCGCCTTCGGCGGCGCGTTCGTAGCCGCGTTGTGGATCGCGCTCGTGATCTGGACGTACCGCGATATTCGCGCGCGTGCGCGTGACCCGTTGGTGCAGATTTTGTCGGCGCTGCTGGTGGCGATTCTAAATCTGCCAGGCGTGTTGGTTTATTTAATTTTGCGTCCAACGCGCACACTCGAAGAGGAATATCAGCGCACGCTCGAAGAAGAATCTTTGCTGCAGGCATTGGAAGAATTGCCGCTCTGCCCGGGCTGTGAACGGCGCGTCAAAGACGATTGGCAGGTCTGCCCGAATTGCCACACCAAACTCAAGAAGGCTTGCCACAATTGCGGAAAGTTGATGGAACTTCCGTGGAACGTCTGCCCGTTTTGCGCAACGCCTGTCCCTGGCATGAGACAAGAGTCCGTTGACATGGATGAGGCTTTGAAGAGTTTGAAGCTTGATGAAACAAATGGGGAAGTAAAGGTTGAATAAAAAATCCTGAATCGTTTCTTTCGTCTTTCCTCTTTCATTTTCGGGAAAGAAGAAAGAGGAAAGATTTTTTGTTATGAAAATAAATTCGATTACCTTACATCATCTTCGTATGCCGCTCGTTGCGCCGTTCGAAACTTCATTCGGACGCGAGATCGAGCGTGAGTGTGTTTTGATCTCCATCAACGCCGACGGCCTGACCGGTTACGGCGAATGTGTCGCCACGCGCGACCCCGGCTACAATTACGAGACTGCCGTCACCGCGACTCACATCATCAAAGATTTCATCGCGCCGTTGATCATCGGAAGAGAAATTAAAGATGCCGCCAATTTTCAAGAACGCGTCTCCGGCATTCGTGGACATCATCTCGCCAAGGCCGGGGTCGAGATGGCGGTGTGGGATCTGCTTGGCAAGCGCAGTGGAAAATCTTTGAAGGAAATGCTTGGCGGTGTGAGAGACAGAGTCTCGGTGGGGGTGTCGGTCGGGCTGCAGGAGTCGCCCGAAGTGTTGGTGCGAACCGTGCGCGGATATGTCGAGTCGGGCTATGCACGCGTCAAGATCAAAATCAAGCCGGGACGCGATGTTGGCGATGCGTCTGCGGTGCGGAAAGAATTTCCGCTCATCCGTCTGCAAGTGGACGCGAACTCGGCGTTCACTTTAGAGTCGGCTCAGTCGCTCAAGCCGCTCGATGATCTGAATCTTTTGCTGATCGAACAACCTTTGTTCGAAGATGATATTTGGGATCATCACAAATTACAGCAACAATTTCGCACGCCGATCTGTCTCGATGAAAGCATTGTCTCACCGCGCCATGCGCGTTACGCGCTGGAAATGAATGCCTGCAAAATCATCAACATCAAGGCTGGACGAGTCGGCGGATTGAGCCAGGCGCTCGAAGTTCATAATTTATGTCACGCGCAAAATATTCCGGTGTGGTGCGGCGGAATGTTGGAAACCGGCGTTGGCCGCGCTTCGAATATCGCGCTGGCTTCCCTGCCCGGCTTCACGTTGCCCGGAGATATTTCCGCGTCGGATCGTTATTATCATCGCGACATCACGCATGAAAGATTCGCGCTCAACGCCGATAGCACCATCGATGTGCCGCGCGGCGCCGGTCTCGGCGTGACGATCGATGAAGAGGCGTTGTCTGCGTTCACGCTTGCCAGGCTTGAACTTAAGGCCGAATAAGTTTCAATTTGGTTTCTGTGCTCTGCGGCTATAATCACTCCCCGTGAAAAGAATATTTTTGCTTCTTGTTGTTTTCCTGACCGCCTGTGCGCCTCAGGGGTTTGTCGCCCCAACCGCATCATCGTCATCGTTGTCGCCAGAGCCAAGAGTCATATCGACATCCACTTCATTGCCAAAAATTGGTAATGGGTTTTGGATCAGTCCGGCAGTTCCCGATCAACTTCGAGCGACAGCAAAAAGTTGGGGGCTTCCACTTGCGCCTGATTCATCATCGGCTTCGATAATCTTTGATGTTTCATCGCCCGCCGTCCATGGTCCATCGTCTACATGGATTTATGCCCTTGTCGCGCCGTTCCCAACAGTGACGGATGGCGTGACTCTCGGCGAATTAAAATCTGCGTGGCATGGCGATCCCTCACCTGTCCTTCGGACACCCTCTCCCATTGGGAGAGGGGTTGGGGGTGAGGGGCAGTTGTGGATGGCTGATTCAACTCTGGCGGCGTTTACCGCCATTTGGGGCGCGCCCGCTGACGGGTCCGTGAAAGTTGCGCCTGCTGATCAATTGCTTGACAACGCATGGAAGAATCTTCCGTCATGGGGAATTGTCCCGTTTGAATCCCTAGATCCAAAATGGAAAGTTTTAACTGTCGATGGTCAATCACCGATTCGCAAAGATTTTGATGCAACAAAATATCCACTGCAAATTAATTTTGCCTTGCAATCGTCCCAACCTTCAAACCTTCAAACCTTCAACCTTCCAACCTCGAATCGTGACGCGTCCAAACTAACTACGCTCATCATGACCGGCACAACTTCGCTGGTCAATGGCATCGCGTATCAAATGGAAGTCAAAGGCATTGATTATCCCGCGCAGGATATTGGCGATGTGCTTCGGCAAGCAGACATTCTTCATGTCAGCAATAAAACTTCGTTCGCTCCGAATTGCCCGCCGCCGAACCCTGCCGAGAGATGGCCCCGTTGCAGTGACTCGAAATATATTCAACTGCTGGCTGATGTCGGCGTGAAGGTTGTTGAATTAACCGGCCCGCATATTTTGGATGATGGCGTTAGTCCGTTTTTATATACGTTGAATCTTTATAAACAAAATAATATGCAATATTATGGCGGTGGCGCGAATCTTGCCGAGGCGCGCCAGCCGCTGTTGATCGAGAATCACGGAAACAAAATTGCGTTCATCGGATGCAATGCAGGTGAACCGCCTCAACCGCTTGCAACAGATTATTCGCCCGGCGCGAACCCATGTGATTACACTCAACTTGCTGATGAGATCGGACAAGTGCGCGCGCAAGGTTATCTGCCGATTGTCACGTTTCAATATAAGGAAGGTTATTCGCCGCAGGTGATGCCGTGGCAATCGTTGGACTTTCGCAAAGCCGCCGATGCCGGCGCGGTCATCGTCAGCGGAAGCCAGGCGCACGCGCCGCTTCAAATGGAATTCTATAAAGGCACGTTCATTCACTATGGGTTGGGCAATTTTTTTTACGATCAGATGGGCAACCAGCCGCCTGATCCCACCAATCCCAGCATGCCGCCTCAGCCTGCACAACGCTGGGAATTTCTCGACCGTCATGTTTTTTATGACGGCAAATATATCGGCACTGAATTGTTGACCGAGATGCTCGAAGATTACGCGCGTCCGCGCCCGATGACTCCCGATGAGCGCGCCTCATTCCTGACTGCATACTTCGGTTACAGCGGATGGATTCCGCTCGTCCCGACTCCTGCGCCTGCGCAAACGCCGACGTTATATCCGCTGCTGAAATTTAATCCATTACCTACATACACGCCTCAGCCGCGCGTCACGCCAACGCCGTAGATTCTCGTCTCGGTGTAGTCAGAGATTCACGATGGAAGAATTTTTAGCGGCTGAAACAATTGACGTCCCGCCTGAGTTCAAACGCAACGCGCGCAGATTTTTATATTATCAATTATTCAGAACTTCGTTGCCATTCGGAGATTTTCTTGAACCGTCTGTGCGCACAACGCAGACGAGGTTGAAGTCGTTTGAGATGGAAAAGCTGTTAGAGTCCAATGCGGTGAAGATGATTTTAGAAGAAGTACTGGAAGGTGGAGATTTCTTATTTACCTTGTAGCTCCCAATAGCCTTGAGAGCCAATTAATAAATACATTGTTCCAGATGGAAGGTTCTCAAAAATCTCACTCTTAGTACCCAGCACGGGATCTATGCCCGTTGTAGTTCCGTCTTTTGCAACTGCAGTAACGCCTCCAAACTCTTGTAACATTTCTGAATCGAGATTGTTGAAAAGTAATTCAAGCCCATTTAAATTATTTGCTACAGCAATCACATCGTTATATTTTCCGCTAATCAGTTGCCCGGCAGAAATTGTTCTAGCAGCGCTCATGGGCAAAACAGATACTTCCCAAGAACAATCGGATGTTACCTGTTCTACTCTGAGCACTTCTGTCTGTGGTGGGGAATTATAATTTGGATAGGGTATGGGATAATCTATTATGGTATTTGCCTCCCAATTTTGGATAGGTAAAAATTGGGAAAAACCAAATACATCATAATATTGAAACTGATCTTTAAATTGATCAGTACTTGAGTATGTGTTTGGTAAATAATCAATATTTTGTCCTTTTCCCGAAAGAGTTAAGTTGAAACAGTTTTCGGCCTTTACATGCACAAGAGCCATTCCGGTTTTTTTTTGTATAGGCCATGTTTCTGGCCCTTGACCGCTGAAATTTTGCCCTACTACATCTGGTGAGTTATTAGAGGGGGCCTTTACTGTCGCAGATGTCAGAGTGGAACTGATTTGAGGTTGTGCGGGAGCCGCCGAAAGAATTGCTGGCTTTTCTATACCTAATATTTTGCATTGATATTCTTGTGTCCAATCCGAGACCTGCTGAATATATTTTGCTGTATTGTTTTCGCTTGAAGGTGCATAGATTGTGATTATGCAAGTAATGTCAGCACAATTGTGCTTGGTATCCGGTTGGTATTCAGATGATAGTAAAACATAATAGGCTTTGATGCCATCAGCCATGCTTTGATATTTTCCAAAACGACCATCTGTACTTATCTCGCCATAGACGCCATTACAAGACTGGTTCGCCTGTAATCCTTTACAATTGCCAGTAGCATTTATGTTTCCAGGGTTGTTGTTGCTATAGGCGCGGGTGTCATGTGCTGCAAAAGATGCCTCTTTCCTAAACATTGAAAGTGCAAAGGCTGGGTTAATTCCATACTGCTTAGATAGAGTTAATATTGCTTCACCTTGCTCAGTAAGCCCTGTATTTTGAAGAATAATATTAATTTGATCGATGGTACTCTTGGAATCATTTGGTAAATAACTTAAATCCCATGGTAAAGATGTTCCTGGACAAGTTGCGTCTTGTCTGCTTATGTTTGGATCGACTTGGAGAGGAATTTCGGTTGTTTTTGATGGCTCACAACCGACAAGTAAAAAGAAACATAAACCAATTGTTAACAGGAACCATCTTTTTCTCATAGAGAAGAAATTCATCATTTATTTATCCTTTCCCTTGGTTCAACTAATGTACACTATTTGTTGATAGTATAGCTCCAATCTTCCCCGAAATCAACAATGCCTGTTTGACCTAGATTCTTTTAGAAAAGCTGATTGGGCCCCACGTTATAGTTTACTTGTCAGTGTAGCATTGATTCCCACAACACCTGCAAAGAATCCCTGGATGGCTTTCATATCAGCTTCGATATCGTCGGTCGGGTGAAATATCTGCCCAACGCCGACCACTTTTCTCATCCCGTCAACCACAGCCATCACCACCGGGATCTTCGAGTTTTTGGCGATGTGATAGAAACCGCGTTTCCTGAGAAACCCGCCGCGCTGCTTCGCCGATAATTTCAATGCGGCGAACAACCGCATCCTGGCACTGGACATCTTCGTAAAATTCATCCCAACTCTTGTCGAAGACATAATCCAGCGCGATTTTTGCGGATTCGAGAATGTCCACCAAATAGGTGTCATCGCGCGACATGGATCACCTGTGCTGATTCTAAAATCGCTTTCCGTCGGAGATAGTTGCGGCTGGTTTCCACACCACGCTTGCTGATTAAATCCACATCGCGGCCAAAGATAGTCTTAAGTTCATCTTGCATGCGTGCCATTTCAAACAGGGATATTTTTGCATTGGGAGCAAATGAAACTAATATATCCACATCGCTGTCAGGGCGAAAATCAGAACGCAATGCAGAACCGAAAATTGCAAACTCAGAGACACTCCATCGTTTGCAAAAGTCTGCGACCTTGGATTTTGGAATTTTGATTTTCACCGTGTTCATAGTTTGATTATAGCAAATTCCAATACTATCCGCTAAAGCGGTTACCTAAAATCAGAAACGTTCCGTGTTGGTCAAGTAGTCGTAAAGCGCTGTATCGGGACTAACACGCTACAACTCACTTGTTTGCATCGCATTGATTCCCACCATGCCCGCGAAGAATCCCTGGATGGCTTTCATATCGGCTTCGATATCGTCGGTCGGGTGAAATATCTGCCCAACGCCGACCACTTTTCTCATCCCATCAACCACAGCCATCACCACCGGGATCTTTGAGTTTTTGGCGATGTGATAAAAACCGCGTTTCCATTCCCGGACTTTGTCGCGCGTGCCTTCGGGCGCAATCGTCAAAACAAAGCGCTCCGATTCATGGCAGGCCTGCACCATTTGTTCCACCAATCCCTGCGATTTTGACCGGTCTACGGGAATGCCTCCGCACCAACGGAAGAACCATCCGAACGGATTGTTGAATAAGCTTGACTTGCCCATGAAGCGCACATTCGCGCGTTGTTGAAAGATCACGGCCAGGAACATCATAAAATCCCAGTTGGATGTGTGCGGCGCGCCGATCACCACGAACTTGGGCAGGTCGGGGAATTGTCCCTCCACTTTCCAGCCGGTCACGCGCAAACTTGCTTTTGCAAGCAGGTGCAGGAGCGGGCTGAGAACGGGGGTATTGAAAATCGTTAATTTCATTTGCATCCTTTGTCGAAAGTGATAACACGCTTTCGCGCCGCAAGTATCTCATATAAACGGGCTTTGCGATTCTGTGGTTAAATATTCCCATGAACTTGAAATCATCCTCCCGTTCGCTTGTTTACCAGACCGAAAAACTTTCCCAACGCGCCCGCTTTGCGTCCCTGCCTGCGCCGGAAAACGGCTGGCCGATCCTGATCGGCATTTCCTTCCCCAAAAGCGGTACGCATCTGCTCGACCAGATTCTGCTCGGCTTCTCGAAGGTCGCGCCGTTCTCCACTCGCCTGCATTCCTTCTATGCCGAATACGAAGGCGAAAGCGGACGCAAGCGCACGTCGCAACAGGCGCTGGATTGGCTCGATTCGCTGCGTCCGTGCGACGTTGCCTCGGCGCATCTCTTCGCCCGCCCCGAAGCGGTTGACCGTTTAATTAAGCCTGCTTTCGTCCCGTACTTTATCTTCCGCGATCCGCGCGATGTGGTCGTCTCGCACGTTTTCTACGTGACCGACATGGAAGCGCGCCACGTTCATCACGATTATTATCAGTCGCTGCCTGATTTCGACACGCGTCTCAAAGCCAGCATCCTTGGCCGCCCCGAAGTGGATGTGGAATTCCCCGACATCGCCGTCCGCTTTGTGCCTTATCTGGATTGGCTCAATCATCCCGAAGTGATGACGATCCATTTTGAAGATTTGGTCAATGACCGCGCCGCAACGTTGAACAGCATCATTAATCATTTCCTCGCCCGCGTTCCGCTGACGATTTCTCGAGAGAAGATTCTTGACTTTCTTGAATCTTCCATCAACCCGAATAAATCCCCGACCTTCCGCTCAGGCAAGACCGGCGAATGGAAAAAGTATTTCACCGATATGCACAAAAAGATTTTCAAAGAGGTCGCAGGCGATTTATTGGTGAGACTGGGATATGAAAAAAATAATGACTGGTGATCGCGGGAATCGGAAGTGGGAATTCGGGATTCGTGGTTGGTAGATATGGAGAATAAACTATGAGTATAAAGAGTTTGGAGACTCTGGAAGCGTGGAAGAAAGCAAAGGACTTTGCTCTTCGAGTCTATCGTGAAGTGTTGCCTTTATTGCCCCCTGAAGAGAAATGGAATTTAAATCAACAATTAAGGCGTTCCTCAAATAGCGTACCTGCAAACATTGCTGAAGGTTATGGGCGGTTTTATTATCAGGACAACATTCGGTTTTGTTACAATGCCCGCGGCTCACTCGAAGAAACTTTAAGCCACCTCGTCGTTTGCTATGAAATGAAATTTATTTCAAAGGCTCTGTTCGATTCGTTGGATGTGGATGGCGAGAAATTAACTCAATTGATTAATGGCTATATTGGCTATCTGAAGAAAAGCAAACAAGGACAAAACGAACCTGGAGCAAGCCATGCCGTTCGCGAAGTCCCAGCGTCATATGACTTTAATCTTTCTGAAACCGACTAGCTCATTTCCCGATTCCCGAATCACAACTCCCGATCCCCGCCATGGAATGTTCATTAGTTATTAGAGCTTACAACGAATCAATTCATCTCCCTCGTTTGCTGGAGGGGATTCGACAGCAAACCGTCAAGGATGTTGAGATCATTTTGGTCGATTCCGGTTCGACAGATTCAACCGTCTCGATTGCCGAGTCGTTTGGGGTGAGGATCGTGCAAATCCCGTCAGCGGAGTTTACGTTTGGGCGGTCGCTCAATTTCGGGGTCCGCGCAGCGAAGCGTGAATTCATTGTGATCGCCAGCGCGCACGTTTATCCTGTCTATCCTGATTGGCTGGAGAGTTTGCTTCGTCCATTTGAGAATCAACAAGTCGCGCTGGTTTATGGCAAACAGCGCGGGCCTGATTTCGCAAAATTTTCGGAACAGCAGATCTTTCATCAATGGTATCCCGATGCGAGCAATCTGAATCAACCGACTGCTTTTTGCAACAACGCCAATGCTGCCATCCGAAAAAGTTTGTGGGAGAAAAATCCCTATGATGAAACGTTGACCGGGCTGGAGGATTTGGCGTGGGCCAAGTGGGCGAAGGAGCAGGGATATGCCATCGCGTATGCGGCGGAGGCGGAGATCGTTCATTTGCACAATGAGACGCCGCGCGGCGTGTTCAATCGTTATCGCCGCGAAGCGATGGCATTCAAGAACATTCACCCCGAGGCGCATTTCAATTTATATGATTTCCTGCGGCTGACAGCTGCGAATATTTTCAGCGACCTGTGGCACGCGGCGCGTGAACGAGTGCTGTTGAAAAATCTCGCTTCGATATTTTGGTTCAGATTTATGCAATTTCATGGGACGAGATTGGGTTATCGTGAATCGAGTTTGCTCACGGCGCAATTGCGCGAGACGTTTTATTATGCGAGGGAAAGAAAGAAGAAAGAGGAAGAGAGAAGAGATGTCGAACCGATTCAGTATCATGAATAAAAAATCGCCCGACAAAATGTCGAGCGATTTTTGAAACCATTTTATTTTACGGGCAATTGAAATTGGCTCGTCCAAACTGTTGGTGGTTAGGACTGTCGATGTAAATATCCATCCAGAAACTGTTGTGTGCACTAACATACCAGTTTGTGCTCACAGATTGTGTTCCTGCACTGCTAAATACAAGTGCCGGGTGCGTAGCTGTATCAGTTGCTCCATCGCTTCGTATCCAATGATAGGTAACGCTTCCAGCGCCGTTTGTAGTGATGCTGGCATTAATTGTGAAATTGCCACAACCTCCAGAAGCCGACATATTTACACTGGTCACGGCAAATGGGCCTCCGCCGCTTCCGCCACCCACCTGGATCTGCACATAAAATTGCGCGAATATAACGCCAGCTGCATTCCGCAGTCCCCAATCGCCTCTATACGTTCCGTTGCTAGACGGGGCTGTGAGATTAACGGATATGTCCACGGTCTGGCCAGGGTTGACATTTCCAGTCAAAGCCTGAACAGCCGGGCCACTCATGGAATCGCCAATTCTGAAAACGAGGGCATACGATGGCGTCCACGAACAGGAGCCGGTATTCTTTAGTCGCCATGTTTTGGTGAAAGCCGTGCCGCTGGTAACTATGGTATTGTCCGGGTAGGTTACATCGACGACAAAAGCACCTTTATCGCAATTGGATGTTGGAGTGGCTGCAGGCGGTATCAGGGTGGGTGGAATTGTTGGAAAAGGTATGGCGGTGGGGGGGGATGGATTGTGTTGATGTTGCCGCAGGCGATGCGGCTGGAACAGTGGCTGGGAGTTGTGCCTGCAC
>JAJYOH010000191.1 GCA_021796315.1 Chloroflexota bacterium | reverse complement strand
GCGATGATGTCAGCGGTAGCTTATCTTACGCCACTTGTTGCTCAAGGAAAGCATCGCACTGTTTACACTGCTAACAATGGAAGCAACCTGCCGGGACAACAAGTGCGCGATGAAGGCCAGCCTCCATCCAGTGATGTCGCAGTGAACGAAGCCTACGACGGCGCTGGACTCACGTACGATTTATATTGGGATATTTATCAACGCAATTCGCTGGATGGAAACGGGATGCATCTCGACTCGACCGTTCACTATCAGCAAAATTACGATAACGCTTTTTGGAATGGACAGCAAATGGTCTACGGCGACGGCGATGGACAATTGTTCAATCGCTTCACCATCGCGGTGGATGTAATCGGCCATGAACTGACGCATGGCGTGACACAATACATGTCGAACCTGGATTATCAAAATCAA
This sequence comes from Chloroflexota bacterium, assembly GCA_021796315.1. Next base: position 9,249 of record JAJYOH010000191.1, on the reverse strand, counting down.
TCCGGCGCGTTGAACGAATCCTTTTCGGATGTGTTCGGGACGCTGGTCAAACAGCGCAAACTCAACCAAACCGCGGACCAGGCCGATTGGCTGATCGGCGAGGGATTGCTCACGGCAAACGTCCACGGCGTTGCGCTTCGTTCGATGAAGGCGCCGGGGACCGCGTATGATGATCCGGTGCTGGGAAAAGATCCGCAGCCCGCGGACATGGCGCATTACGTCAATACCACGCAAGACAGCGGTGGCGTCCACATCAATTCGGGGATTCCGAATCGAGCGTTCTATCTGGCGGCGACTGGCATCGGCGGATATGCGTGGGAAAAGGCCGGGAAGATTTGGTACATTGCCGGGCGCGATAAATTCAAAGACACAACCGATTTCCAGGGCGCAGCAGATTTAACCACTCAAGCCGCTGGTGAACTTTTTGGAGTAGATGGCGCTGAACAACAAGCGGTGAAGAACGCGTGGATCACCGTTGGTATTACGCCCGGTGCGCCTCAGACGCAGCCACAACCTCAGCCCCAACCCGGCGGATGTGTGACCGCGCCCGCGGCGATCATCCGATCATTATTTGGTGGTTCGTAAATTTACAGGTAAGGAGTTGAAATGCGAATTGAGTTCGTACGCAGCGGCGGCTTTGCCGGTATCAGTTTGACCGCCCGCGTCGATTCTGAAAAGCTCTCGCCGGATGAAGCAAAAGCTCTCGAACAAAAAGTGAATGATGCAGGTTTCTTTGACTTGCCCGAACAGATCAAGCCCGCATCGCCCGGCGCAGATATGTTCGAATACAGCGTGACGGTTGCTTTATTGACGCGTACACACACAGTTGTTGTGACTGAGACCGTTGTACCGGAGAAATTGCGCCCGCTTCTCAATCATTTGACAGATTTGGCGCGTACAGGAAAATATCGTTGATGATGCAGGTCACGCATGATGCGTGACCTGCAAATTTATATCTGGTCCCGGCAACAAGTTGGTAAGTCGCGTTTTAAACGCGACTTACTCGATTATCTTGACTCCCATCTTTTGCATATCATCGAATAACTGCTTCGGGTCGGCGAGATGTCCCATCATGTGCAGACCTGTGCGGCGGATGCTTTCATATTGCATCAAAAACGCGACGACAGGAATCGCGGTGAACTCGTAACCGTCTTCATGTTCGCATCTTACGCGGACTTCAATCGGCTTGCCGTTTAATTGGCCTTTCGCTTCGACTGCCAGCACGACGCGATAAGGCGGCTTCGGAAGTTTGGTCATCGCATACCACATCAATTTACCCATCGGCTTGATTCCGCGTTTGGGCGCGATCTTCAAGCCGAGTAAAACGAGCATGGTCAGCGAATCGGCCAGCCAGCCTCCACCCGCCATGTAAAAGCCGACATCTTTCAAACTCGGATATATTTCCGGCAAGCCGCGCAATTCTTCAAAGAACATCGAATAACAATCGCGTTTGCCGATACCTTCACCAAAATCGAATTTGCGAATGTCGTATGAATTTGATTTTGTCCACGCGCCGTTTTTGTAGACCTGTGTTTGATAATCAATGAAGGCTTCCATCAACTCGTCTACGGCGTCCGTGTATGGCATGGATGTGCCGACGTTCAAATAACCCGCTGTGCGCGCCGACTCGATGCGATCCATTTTCGACGCGGCGTAACGGACCAATGCCGCGGGCAAACCGGGATGAAATCCAGCTTCGGTGACGAAGCAAAGATTCTTTTCCGCGATTTCTTTTGCATGTGCATTCAAGATTTTTAGTTTCTCGAACGAGTATTGGACATCGAGATAATCCACACCCGCGTCGAGCGCGGCGCGGATGACCGTCAGCGTATGGTGAGTCGTTGGCGCGGCGACCAACATGAAGTCCACGCCCCGAAGCGCATTTTTCAAGCTGGCCGAATCCGCCGCATCAACTTGTACAGCGCAGGCGCGTGAGTCGTGCAGTTCATCCACAAGAGCTTGAGCTTTTTCGAGATGTCGTCCCGCGATAATAATTTTGTGTTTCGTTTCGGCCAATAAATGTTTTGCCAATAATTTTCCGGTGTAGCCATACCCGCCCAAAATCAAAATGTTCATGACGCCTCCCGCAATTAAATGATCTGTACCATTTCGTCGAAAGTCATTTGGACTTCCTCTTCAATGATCGGTTTCATCTCTTGCCACATTTCCATGAACGCGTTCTTCCGCCTCTCCAATTCATCTACTGTAAGCGAGCGGAGAGTCATTGCATCTTTGAGCCGCTCTTGAAAATTGCCGGGTAATCGCTCAAGCTGCTCTACGCAATAATATCTCCACTTCATATCCGCCACCAACTCGTTATTAAATCCGAACAACATGTCAAAGAAATAATTGATACCCTGATCAAACATATGATGGGCACTGACGATGTTGCCTCGCTCCACCCATAATTGCGTCAAACGGTTAACATACCATTCCGAAAGAGTCAATCCCGACATCATCAACCATCTCTTCTCCTCCGGCTTAAGCGGGACCTTGTCATCGAGCAATTGAGATATATTGTTCTGCGGATCGAAATAGATCTTGCCTTGAGAATACGTCCAGCGTTTTGGCATGTCCCACGGACTCGTGAGTTCGCTTTCGTAATCAGACAACCAAACCTGAACTTCAAAACCTTCAATCGTAAAGAACTTATTGGTCAACGAAATCTGCGATGTTTGTTTTTTGAAAAGCGCAATATCAATGTCGGCTGAACGATCAAAATATCCTCTGGCAATTGCTCCCAGAAAAACAATTCCGACCATATCATCGCCGACAAATTGTTTGGCGAACTCTTCTGCGACGCGAGTGGCTTTCGCCAGAAGCGCGGGGGTTGAAGATTGGATCGTGAATTTTGTACTCATGCGCCGCTAGTCCGCTGATCTGACTCCCAAATCATCTGCCAGAACTTTTATACCTTTGAAATTCTCAAAACTCAAATCGCGAAATTCGAGCTTCCGCGCTTCGCAAACACGTTTAAACAAAGTGTGATAACTGGCGGGGACAGCCGCGTCCCAATTCAAGCCAAGCCTTTTGGCAATCGGTTTCAGCGTTTCCATCGCGCCTTCGATCTCGATGAAATTGCCAATCGGAGTTTCGTCGAGCATGATGTGATTGCCATCCAATTCAAATGTCGTGCGAAATTTTTCGTAAACGAAAATTACTCTATATCCCAACGCCTCGATGAATTGTTTCGCCGAATCAAAATTGCTGACAGAAAATTCGATCTCGCGGCGTGTCAGAGCGCCATCCAGTAATTGGCTACCATCTTTGTAGGTCAACCGGATCGCATCATCGCGGCGCAAGCGCAGCACGCGTCCCTCGCGTTGGAAATCGCCGTTGGAATTGTCAAATCGCAAATTAGTTTCGAGCACGCGGGGTTGAATCAAGCCCCCACCCAGCCTCCCCCAAATCCGAGAATAAAATGACAAGAACTTGCGAAACGCTGTGTTGCGGATTTGGGAGAGGTGCCCAAAGGGCGGAGGGGGCTGAAGGCGCATTTCAATATCTCGCAAGTTGCTGGTATAAAACTTTACTTCAGTTTCCCGATTCGAGTCGCTCATTCTGTCCTTTTGAGTTCATCGCTTTGCAGCGCCGCGCATTGAATTATACTCTGTGGAACTCGAGAAGCATTCGAGCCATGTGCAAGCAGGTTCAATATTTTTGGAGCTTAGGATGCCATTCCCAAAATTGTTAATCACGGGCTGTAATGGACTCGTCGGAAGAATCCTGTGGAAAAATTTAGACAAAGACTTTGATTTGTACGGGCTGGATATTTCTTCCGATGGACAACCAGAGAAAATTTTTCAAGCAAACGTTTCAAATCTTGAGCAAGTGAAATCTGTTTTCAGCCGCATTCCATCATTGACTTTTGTCGTCCATTTGGCTGGCGATCCGCACGTGGACGCAGGCTGGGATTCCGTTTTGATGGCGAACATCATCGGGACGAAGAATCTCTACGACGCGGCGCAGACGTTTGGCATTAAGCGGATTGTTTTCGCGAGTTCGAATCACGCAACCGGCGCGTATGAAGGCTTTCCACCAAGCTTGCATACAAAACCAAATTCGACTTTGATAACCACGCGTGACCCGATTCGTCCCGATGGATTTTATGGCGTCAGCAAGGCAGCAGGCGAAGCGATGGCTCGGATGTATTATGAGCTTTATGGACTCGAGTCGGTGTGCCTACGGATCGGGTCGGTGACGAAAGATGATGACCCAAGCGTCAATCCGCGTTTTGAATGTACATGGTTGAGTCACAGAGATTTGGCTCAACTGGTGAAGAAAAGTTTGATGGCAGATGTAAAGTTTGGAATTTATTATGGCGTCTCGAAAAACGCCAAGCGATTTTGGGATATTTCGAATGCCGAGTCGGAACTTGGTTATCGGCCTGAGGATGATGCAAGTAAATTTAAGATTTGATGTCATTGCGAGGAGGCCGCAGGCCGACGTGGCAATCTCTCGTCTGACATAAGTTGAGATTGCCACGCTCACTTCGTTCGCTCGCAATGACATGGAGGAAACAATGGATGTCTCTGAAGCAATTCGCACAAAACGCGCGGTGAGGAAGTTTCAAGATAAACCTTTGCCCGAAGATGTTGTCCATGACATCTTGAACGCGGGGCGCAGAGCGCAGTCGTCGAAGAACGAACAGCCATGGCAGTTTATTGCCATTCAGGATAAAGCGACGCTCAAGGCGTTATCGGAATTGGGAACGTATGCGGGTCATCTTGCAGGGGCGGCGTTAGCCGTTGCGATTCTGACTCCCGACCCGAAGGAAAAATTCCAAACCTTGTTCGACGCGGGCCAGGCTGCCGCGTTCATGCAATTGTCTGCATGGGAATTGGGAGTCGGCTCGTGTCCCGCGTCGATTTATGAGCCGGAGAAAGCGCGGACGCTTTTGAGCTTCCCATCCGAATGGCATTTGCGGATCGCACTCTCGTTTGGCTATCCCGCGGACGAGGCGAAGCTATCCGCCCCACCAAAGAAAGGCGGACGGCGCTCGTTGGATGAAGTCGTGCATTGGGAGAAATGGTAAGCAGTCTCAGCCGCACTTCGCAAAATAAACCTTTTGTGTTTTATAATAAAATTCGTCAGAAGGTAAATTTACCAACAAGGAGATGAACAAATGGACATTATTCTTTGGATCGTGATCGGTATCGTCGCTGGTTGGTTGGCTGGCAAGATCATGAAAGGCAAGGGATTTGGCCTGATCGGCGATCTGATCGTCGGTGTCGTCGGCGCATTTTTGGGCGGCTGGCTCTTTGGCCTGTTGCACATTTCAATAGGCCTCGGCATCGTCGGCTCGCTGATTACTGCGCTGGTCGGCGCGCTCGTATTGCTGTTTGTTTTGAGACTGATCTTCAAATAAAAAATTGAATCGAGTAGAGGGCAGTGACTAACTGCCCCCTCTCACACCACCGGACATGCGGGTCCGCATCCGGCGGTTCATTGAGCAAAACGTAGTTCTTTATACCGAGTGCTAATACTCTTCAGCCCTGAGTTATGCCAATAGGCTTTGCTCAGGGCTTCATTTATCACAGGCGTCTTCGACATACGCCAGGGGCTTGTGCCTCCAGCTCCTTCTTGTGCCCATTGTTTGGGAACGCCCAGTTTCACGAGTTCGCGATAACGGGTGGTGCCGTGCTTCCAGCGCTTCCAGAGCAGTTGCCTCAATCGTCGTCGGATCCAGCCATCCAAATCTTCAATTATCTTCGTAGTGTCGGCCAGTCGGTAATATCCGATCCAACCTATCGTGTAGCGGTTGATCTCGGTCACGATCTCTTCCAGCTTGCCGTGTTGGGTGCGCTTGGTCAAGCAGCGAAGCTTTTCCATAAAGCGTCCTTTTGTTTCGTTCGCTATTCGGATGAGCACAACCCCTTTCCATTTGAAGAAGCTGAACCCGAGGATTTTCACCTTCGTGGCTCTTTCTACTTTGCTCTTCTTGGAATTGACTTTCAGCTTGAGCTTCTTCTCCAGAAACCCCTTCACACTTTCCATGACCCGTTCCCCGGCCCGTTGCGTCCTAACATAGATGTTGCAGTCGTCGGCGTAGCGAACAAATTTGTGCCCCCGCTTTTCCAATTCCTTGTCCAGATCATCCAGCATGATATTGGAAAGTAACGGCGAGAGTGGCCCGCCTTGTGGCACGCCCTCTTCTGTCTCCGTTACTACCCCGTTGATCATCACACCCGATTCCAGATAGGCGCGGATCAGCTTAAGCACGCGTTTATCTTTCACCACGCGCGCCATACGAGCCATGAGCATATCGTGATTTACTCGATCAAAGTATTTCTCCAGGTCGATGTCCACGCACCATTCGTATCCTTCCTGCACATACGTTTGGGCTTGTCTCACGGCTCCATGTGCGCTGTGGCCGGGTCGAAACCCGTGGCTGTGCTCCGAAAACAATGGTTCAAATATTGGAGCCAACACCTGTGATATCGCTTGCTGGAAAAAGCGATCTTGAACATTCGGAACGCCTAAAGCACACTACCCCTTTTTCCCAATCTCCTTTGGGATTCGTAACCATCATTCATCCTAACCATCCCCTCTGCGGCCAGCAGGTCGAGCTGATTCGCATTCGCCGAGGTGCGGATCCGGATCTCGTCGTGCGCATGCCCGATGGCCATCATGGCTCCATCGCCATGAGCTGGACAGACTATGCCGTGCCAATCTCTTCCCCGCCACCTCCTCCAACATACTTGTTGGATCTCCAGGGCTTGCGGCAGCTTGCCCAGTTCATTCAGCACATGGGCCAGACCCAACCACCAGCCCCCACCCGACTTGAAAACATCGCAACCCCTTCTGAAGAGTGAATTATGCTAACGCCATTCAATTGCATTTCTAATTCCCGCAGGAGCCGCGATGTCCCTTCCCTCTTCCTCCCCAGATCTTTCCAAAGTGCCCGCCGATCTGTGGGCCAACCTGGCCACCGATCTAAAACAACAAGTCATCTTCCTGATGGCTCAATTGGCTTTCAATTTGCTGGCAGACCAATCCCATTGGTTCGCCAAGGAGCCTGAACATGGTCATCCCCTCGCTCAACCGATTCAACAACCCCAAAATCCAGCCTGATCATCTCGAACGCCAAGCCTTTATTTATGTCCGCCAGTCCACCCTTGTTCAAGTGCGCGATAACACGGGTAGCACAGCCCGCCAATACGATCTCGTCCAGCGCGCCCTGAACCTTGGCTGGCCGCGCGAACGCATCACAGTCATCGATCAAGACCAGGGCCATTCCGGCGCGTCCGCCATCGGCCGCGATGGCTTTCAACGCCTCATCACAGAAGTCAGCCTGGATCACGCGGGTGCCGTTCTCAGTCTCGAAGTCTCGCGTCTGGCGCGCTCCTGCTCCGATTGGTATCGCCTCATCGAGATCTGCTCCCTCAGCCATACTCTCGTGGTGGATGAAGAAGGCGTATACGATCCCAACCAATATAATGATCGCCTACTGCTCGGCTTCAAAGGCACCATGAGCGAAGCGGAACTGCATTGGCTGCGTTCGCGCTTGGAAGGCGGCAAGTTGGAGAAAGCCCAGAAGGGCGAACTGCGTTTTCGCCCACCCACCGGCTTTATCATCGATCCGCTGGGTCACATCCTGCTCGATCCCGACGAGCAGGTCCAACAAGCCGTCCGGCTCGTTTTTGATACTTTCGATCAGTGCGGCTCAGCCCTGGCTGTCGTTCAATACTTCAAAACAAATGGCTTGCTCTTCCCCACCCGTTTCTGGGGCGGCGGCCGGGATGGCGAACTGGCCTGGCTGCCTTTGTCCAACGGAAGAGTTCTGGCTATCCTGCATAATCCCGCCTATGCCGGAGCCTACGTCTTCGGCAAAACTAAAACCCGCACGAAACTCTTGCCCGGTGAAGCCCCACGTATTAAGGGTCGTACCCGCCAAATCAAGCCTCAGGACTGGCCGATTGTCCTGAAAGAAGTTCATCCCGCCTACATCACCTGGGATCAATTCTTGTGTCACCTCCAGCGTTTGGATGACAATCGCACTTGGCGACCCGAAGAGCAGCGCGGCGCCGTCCGCACCGGTGCAGCCCTCCTCCAAGGCATCGTCTTATGTGGTCGCTGCGGACGGCGCATGTCCGTTCGCTATGTCAATCATCCCAGTGTTCCCGCTTATGTTTGTAACCAACTCCACAGCCAGTTCGCCGCCAAGACTTGCCAGTTCATCATGGGCACCGAGATCGATGCGGCGGTCTCCCAGATCTTCCTCCAAGCCATGCAACCGGCTCAACTCGAAATCTCGATGGCCGCCTTCGAACAGATTGAACTCCAAGCCAAACAAATTGATCAGCAGTGGCAGTTCCGCCTCGAACGCGCCCGTTACGAAGCTGACTTGGCCCGGAGGCGCTTCAGCTTGATTGATCCCGAAAACCGCCTCGTCGCTCGCACCCTCGAACGCGACTGGAATCAGAAACTGGCCGAGATCGAGAAGCTCGAGCACGAATATGCTGCCTTGCCCCCATTAACCACTCAGCTGCTCAGTCCCGAAGAACGCCAGCGCATTTTGGCTCTCGCCCAGGATTTACCCACCCTCTGGAATGCCCCCACCACTTCCCATGCTCAACAAAAACAGTTGCTGCGTTTCCTCATCAAGGATGTCACTCTTACCTGCCTGAAATCCTCCATTGACCTTCAGGTCCGTTGGCAGACCGGCACCATCTCCTCCTGCCAAATCCCACGTCGACCCAAATCCTGTGACCTCCGCCGCACCTCCCCAGTGGTGCTCGAGCGCATCCGCACTCTAATCCCCACCCACACCGATCAACAAATTGCCGCCACCCTCAACCAAGAAGGATTCGTCCCTGGCCTAAGCGGTGCCTTCACCTCCCGCAAAGTCCAGTGGATCCGCTATGCCTACCACATCTCCAGTGCTTGCCCCTCCGCTCCCGGTGCCTGCCCAACCGGCCAACGCGGCGATGGCCGCTATTCGGCTCTCCGAGCTGCTGAACTCCTCAACGTTAACACCTCAACCATTCAAACCTGGTGTAAAACCGGCATCCTGGACTTCCTCCAGCACCAGCCCCACGGCCCGCGCTGGATCCGATTAACCCCCGAGATCATCTCTCGCCTGCGCAAATCCAAACCCCAACATTGGCATAAAACTCATCCCAAAATAAACAACCCGTAGTATAGTATCGCCAGTCCAATTTCTCTATCACTTATAACCCCAATCCCCAAACCCACTGCATGAGGTGCAGTATGAACGCCACATCGGGATGCCAAGCGGGCGCATTT
>JAJYOH010000190.1 GCA_021796315.1 Chloroflexota bacterium | reverse complement strand
TTCTATGGCAACGATCTCCTGCCAAACGGCATTCCGATGTCTGATGGTCTGGTGGCGCTGAAACGCGACCTCGCCGAGCGCACTAAACTCGACAAGTTATCCAAAGATATCAAAGGGGCGGTCATTACCATGACGGATGGGCCGATCGAACTTTGGGGTGCAAAAGGCGAAGACGGCCAATCGTATGCAGACTTCGTCCAAAAATATATCGGCGTACTCTCAAGTTTACAAACACGAGGCGTGGTGACCGCCGGTTACGTGGACAAGCCTTCGGCTGATCTCGTTGTTCGTCTGCTTGAAATAGCAACTGCCCTGCCCGACGATCTACAAAAACTGCGCGGGTTTCATCCCTTGCGCGGTGTAAGTGACCGATGGTTGTTCGGTGAAAAAGAAAAACCATTATTGCCGCCCAATCATCGTTCGGCGGTTTTTGGGATTCAATCCAGTTCAGAGAAGAATTACACAGGCGGATTGTCCTTGCATTTCTTCTATCTAAACGTCGGCACGCACGGACATCCCTGGCCTGTGCGTGTGGAAGTCCCCAAGTGGGTGGCAGACGATAAAGACAAGTTAGATTTGCTCCACGGCGTTCTGGTCGAGCAATGCAAAATGATGGGTAACAGGCCGTATCCATATTTGCTCCACCGCGCGCATGAGACAGCCGTGGTCAAGCACGAAGAGAAAGAACAGATCGAGCAGATGCTGTCGCAGGAACTTCGCAGGCAAGGTGAAGAGATGGATGAGAAATCTCCAAAGCAAACCGAGAAAGATTTGCCAGGGAGAACAAGAAGATAATTTATCGTCATTGCGAGGACGATGCTTTTTCGCCCGAAGCAATCCCCAACATTATGAGGGAGATTGCTTCGTCGGGAAGAGCACCCTCTTCGCAATGACGGGAGGAATGGAATATGACTCAACAAATCGAAATCGGACGTTTACTGCGCGCAAGCACAACCGGCTTTACTGCCGGGTGCCGCGTCAACCAACTCGACGCGCCATCTTTTGGCGCGTTGGTGCGTGCTCCACTGAGCGATACATACCAAATTTTTGGACTTATCCACGATATTCACATTGACGATGACGGGTTGGTACGTCAACTCGTGACAGCCGACAATGTCAGCGATGAGGTAATGAAAGACAACCGCGAGCGGCGCATTGTGCCCGTGGAGATGTCCGTGCTGGCGGTGGGGTATGAGCAGGATGCGCAGATCTATCATCTTCTGCCGCCGCGTCCGCCGCTGAGTTTGGATGTGATCTACTTATGCGATGACAAGGATGTGGCACGGTTCACTGAGAAGTTCGGGTATTTCCGTCATATCCTGAATTCACAGGAACTGCCAATTGGCGAAGTCATCACCGCGCATATTCAGCAGGCGAGCGCCGCGCACAAGGATAAGTCATGGAAAGAGAAAGCGACGCATGAGGTGATTACTTTGCTGAGAGATGATTACCCGACGTTGATGTCAGTGCTCGGCGCGTTGAGCGATGTAAATGTTTGAGGTCATTGACTCGAAGCGATCCCAAAATGGGCACAAACTCGATGTCTAGGAAAAAACAATTCTGGTTTCCCCTTCCGATCATTGCCTTTGCGACACTCGCACTGGCAGGGTTTGCATATCTCGGGAATCACACACGCTTCATGGCGGATGATTATTGCTCCGCTTATTACGCCAACAGATTCGGCCTGCTGCGCTCGATCTGGTATTGGTATATCACCTGGAGCGGACGCTACACAGCTTTTGCCTTCGATTGGCTGATCCTGATCAAAACTTTTGGACCCTACGGTGCCCACTTGGTTCCACCCATCTCCATAATGATCTGGCTGATTGCAACAATCGCCGCAAGCTATACCAGCCTAAAAATGCTCACGCCTCATTCATCAAACCTGGGCATTGCAATTGCAATCAGCACCAGTTTTGTGCTGGCCGTGATCGTGTTGAGTCCGGATATTGCGCAGTCTTATTTCTGGCTGAACGGGATGCGTTCATATTCGCTGCCTTTGGTGATCGCAAGCATTTATGCTTTTCTCTTTCAATGGATTGTGCCGCGCCTGAAATCAGACAAAGTCGTTATGTGGGTTTGTGTTCTTGCCTTTCTCCTGACATTTGGAAACGGCGGATTCAGCGAAACGTATGCAATACTTCAATTGATGATGCTGGTTTTTCTGACCGGCTTGCGATGGTTATCAAATGACAGAAAGCTGGATACAACTTTCAAACTTCTGGCCGCTGCAACGCTGGGTGCATTGGCTTCCGTGATCGTGATTGCGCTTGCGCCGGGAAACGCTCTTCGCAAGGCAACCTTTCCCCCGTCTCCGGGCATTTTGACGTGGATGGAAATTTCCATCGGAGCTTATCTTTCCTATTTTCAAGATATCCTGCTCAACCCACAAAAAATTACCGCGCTGACTGGCGCGCTATTGGTCAGCGCATGGGCCGGAACAAACTATAAAAATCAGCTCACATTGCACCGCTGGACAATTCCCGCGCAGATGCTGGGCGGACTGGCTCTGTCTTTTATCTGCATTCCGCCAGCGGTATACGGATACTCCGAGCCGCCGCCTGCGCGTACGTTGAGCATTGCAGCTTTTGCACTGATGGCATTTTGGGTGTACGCGTGTTTTCTCACCGGAAGTTGGCTGGCTGGACGCGTTCGCTCATCGTTCCAGTTGGAGATCGGATTGCTTGTTTCCGCCAGTTTGATGATTGCGATAGCATCTGTATCAACTCTAGCTTACGTGAATCAGAATCAAGACGCGTATGTTTCATTTGCCCAGAAATGGGACGCGGCTGATACACAAATCCTGCAGGCGAGGGCGGAACACCTGCAATCTGTAACTATTCCAAAGATGGACAATTGGGCGGGACTCGACCGTCCGAGTGATAATCCAAAATTCTGGGCAACAGCCTGTTATACAGAATTCTATGGCATTCAAGTTTATGGTCCGCCATATTAACTAACGTGGTGGAAGTCATTAATAACGGCATTTAAACACGAAGGGCACAAAAGACGCGAAGAAAATCTTAGATTTGTGATTTCAGATTTTGGATTGACTGAAGATGTTGGAGTCTACGATGAACGAGAACGAGTTGAAGAAGCGGACAAAACAGTTCGGGCTACGTGTGATCGGACTGGTTGAGTCTTTACCCAGTAGTCAAACCGCGCGGACAATTGGGAATCAATTGCTACGATCGGGAATATCTGTGGGTGCGAATTATCGAGCCGCGTGCCGCGGCAAATCCAAAGCGGATTTTATTGCCAAGGCGGGCATTTCACTGGAAGAAGCAGACGAATGTTTGTATTGGATGGAGATGTTGCAGGAAGCAGGGATTGTCTCAACCGAAAAACTAAAAGACCTGATGAAGGAAGCAGATGAACTGGTTGCAATCTTCACTGCATCCATCAAGACAGCCAGGGCACACCTTAATCAAAAATCAACAATCTAGAATCAACAATCCGGAACGGAGTTCTTATGGAACAACAACGAACAAAAATTGGCTACTTAGTCGGTGGCGGATTGAAGGAAAACTTCCGCGTGCGGCTCGTCGTCTCGCCGCAGGAAATGCAGGAGGGGGCGTTTGTGATCATCTCCAGCGGAAATTGGCGCTATTACGGCATCGTCACGGACATTCAACTCGGCGCGACGGACCCACGCTTTGCGGACGAGCAAATGGAGGGACGTTTCCCTTCATACATCTCGAATGCGTTGCACGGACAGACTCTCTTTGCAAATCTCGAAGTGCTGCCCAATCTCATGCTCGAAGTGGGACCCGACGAGTCGAGTCCGGAGTACACGAAGTGGATGCTATTAAACTCTGAGCCAAAGTTATTGCCTGTGAAGAACATCCCGCCGCATCACGCGGAAGTGTTCCTTGCATCCGAAGGGGATATCGCCCAAATCTTCGGCGCGGCGGGCGAGAAAGGCAACTTCGTCATCGGGTACACGCGCGAGCAGAATCATCCCGTGTGCATTGACATGGATAAATTCGTGCAAAGGTCATCGGGAGTGTTCGGGGCGACAGGCACGGGTAAGTCGTTTTTGACGCGGCTGGTGCTGGCGGGCTTGATGCACTACAACAAAGCCTCCGTGCTGGTGCTGGATATGCACAACGAGTATGGCTTTGACGATGTGGCGTCGGACACGAAAAAGGCCGTGACGGGATTGAAGACCAAGTTCAAGTCGAAGGTAAGAATCGTCGGCCTGGGATCAGGAGCAACCATCAGAGGCCAGGTCCCGGACTTTAATCTGGAAATCTCAACAGGCGACATATCCACAGCGGATATTGAAACATTGACGCGCGAATTAAATCTGAAAGAGACCACGCCCACCACGTTGAACGCGTTGTACGGGTCGTTCAAACATGATTGGTTTGCGAGATTCCGTGATATGTCGCGTGAGATGGTTGTGATCGAGGATGAAAGAGGAAAGAAGAAAGAAGTGCCCGTTGAGGGAAGTGTTGCGGCGTGGGCCAATGAAAACGGCGTGAACGTGATGGCGGCTGAGGGCTTGCATGACAAGATGCGCCGTTTGTTCGACAAGCCGTATATCGTCGAGAAGCCCGCCGCAGACAGCGTGAAGAATATCATCGACTCGCTGGAGAATGGAGGGCACGTTGTCCTTTCGTACGGCGAACACGAAAGCGATCTCGATTACCTGCTTGTCTCGAATTTGCTGACGCGCAAGATCCGCGCGGCGTGGGAGAAGAAGACGAATGAGTTCCGCACGCACGGACAGGTGGAGCCACGACCGTTGGTGATCGTGGTGGAGGAGGCGCATAAACTATTGAACCGTGAGATGGCCGCGCAGACGACCTTCGCCACGATCGCGCGTGAACTCCGCAAGTATTACGTGACGCTGTTGATCGTTGACCAGCGCCCGTCGCAAATCTATGACGAGGTCATGTCTCAGTTGGGGACGCGCATCTCCGGCTGGCTCGGTGACGAGGATGATATCCACGCCGTGCTTTCGGGGCTGGCGGGGCGCGAGGCGTTGCGCGGCATGTTGGCCCACCTGCAAGCGAAGGAGGAAGTTCTGCTGTTGGGTTGGGGTGTCCCGATGCCATTGCCCGTCAAGTCACGTAGGTATGATGAGGCCTTCTGGAAAGAGTTGCTGGGAGGCACAAAGAGGAGCCAGGAGCAGAATTTGAAGGAGTTGGGATTTTGAGCAGCAAATGGTTGTCCGCTTTTTGTATATTATGGTAATATACACTCATGATTGACCTGAGTCAGATCACTGGCTTCGACTGGGATGAAAATAACCGTGAAAAGAACTGGGAAAAACACCGGGTATTAGCAGGTGAATGTGAAGAGGTATTTTTCAACCTGCCCCTCCTGCTTCAGCCAGATCCTACCCATTCCCAAGAAGAGCCGCGATATTACGTACTCGGTCATACAATCACTGGCAGATGGTTGTTCATTGCGTTTACAGTTCGTGAGAACAGAATCCGCGTGATCTCTGCCCGTGACATGAGTAAAAAGGAGCGCAAATTTTATGAGCAAACCAATTCCTAAATTCAAAAACGAGGATGAGGAACAGAATTTTTGGAGTGAAAACGATTCCTCCGAATACCTGGATTGGACAAGCGCCGAACGGATGTTATTTCCGAATTTGAAACCTTCCACCAGGGCTATTTCACTACGCCTGCCCGAATCGCTCTTGGATGCCCTGCGCCAACTGGCAAATGAGCGTGATGTGCCGTATCAATCCCTAATCAAGATGTTCTTGCAGGAACGGATCGAGCAGGATTTTAAATCGCGTCAACTGCCAAACGGAGGCTGATTTGACAGATGAACGCCATGAAATTCAAGCTTGAGACTTTCGATTTTCATGGCGCCTTGATGTCGTTTGCCTGTGCGCTCACGCAGATATGACGAAGAGTTCTGGAAGGAGTTGATGGGCGGCGGCAAACGCAGCAAGGAACAGAATTTGAAAGAGTTGGGATTCTAGTGTGCTGTATAATTGCATTAGATTTATTCATAAAGGAAGTTCGCTGTGAAAATACCACATCCTATCCCCTATCAAGGTAGCAAGCGAAATCTTGCGAAATATATCCTGCCATTTTTCCTGCAGGATGTTGATACATTGTTCGAGCCTTTTGCAGGGTCGGCGGCGATTTCCATTGCGGCGGCATTTCGTAAGAAAGCATCTCGTTTTCATATCAATGATGTAAATCAACCATTGATTGCTCTATGGGATGAAATCATTAATCATCCAAAGAAAATTTCTGAGCAATACAAACATCTCTGGCTGAAACAACAGGGGAACGAGAGAAAATATTACGATTTTGTGCGGGACGAGTTCAACAAAACGAAGCGGCCTGATTTCCTGTTATATCTGCTGGCACGTTGTGTGAAGGCATCCGTGCGTTATAACGCTTACGGCGAGTTCAATCAAAGCCCGGATAATCGCCGTCTGGGACGCAACCCGCAACAAATGACGGATGATATTTTGTTTGTTTCAAAACTGTTATCTGGAAAAACGATTGCGACCAGCCAGGATTACAAAGAAATACTTGTACTTGCCAAACCTACCGACCTTGTTTACATGGATCCGCCATATCAAGGTGTGTGCGCAACTGGTGACTCTCGCTATTTTAGCGGGATTGACTTCGATAAGTTCACGCGAGAATTGAAAAAACTCAATCAGCGAAACGTACACTTTATCTTAAGTTACGATGGGCGGACGGGGAAAAAATCATACGGGCAAAGTTTGCCAGAAGAACTTGGCATGTATCGGCTTGAAGTGAATGCGGGACGTTCTTCGCAAGCGACTTTGCTTGGCAGGGATGACGTCACTATTGAGTCTGTTTATCTATCCAAAAACCTGGTTGAACAATTGGGAATCGAGCCAATTCACATTCTTGAAAAGAAAATCAATCGCCAGCCTGTTCTTTTCGAGTTCTAAATCTCCGAGGGATATTCAATGGCAAAACATCAAAGCAGAATAAAGAAACAAAGCGACTGCTTCAACAAATCTCAAACAAACGCGCTCGTATAGTGATCGAGCATATCCTTGCTCACGGATTTATCACCACAGAAGAACTAGAAAAGAAATACGGCTATAACCATCCGCCACGAGCGGCACGGGATGTGCGCGAATCGGGGATTCCACTGGAAACATTTCACGTCAAAGATTCGGAAGGGCGCACAATTGCCGCATACCAATTTGGCGATGTGACCCAAGTCCGCAAGGGCAGATTACAGGGCAGGCAGACTTTTCCAAAGAATTTCAAGGATGCGCTTTACAAAAAAGAGAATGGTAAGTGTGCGATTTGTTCGGGCAGGTTTGAAGCCCGTTATCTGCAAGTTGACCATCGCATGCCGTATGAAATTGCGGGCGATACACAAGAAGAATTAAATCCCGAACATTTCATGTTGGTCTGTGGCTCATGCAATCGCGCCAAGTCGTGGTCATGTGAACACTGCGAAAATTGGATTAATGAGAAGTCTCCAAATGTTTGCTTGAAATGCTATTGGGCAAACCCTGAAAATTATGTCCACATTTCTTTGCGAGAAATTAGAAGAGCAGATATTATTTGGAAAAAGATGAAATTCTGGTTTACGAGAAACTGAAACAACAGGCAGAACAAAGTTCATCCCCGCTTCCAGAGTTTGTGAAGAAGGTAGTGAAGAAGTTTGTTGACAAGTAAGATAGTAGAACCGTCATCACATCCGCGAGAAACTGATTAATGATGAGGCATGTCCGCGTGAGGGGGGAAGGATCAACGGGTGGGGACGAGATCGGATGGTATCATCAAGAAAATGAACATAAAAGATTCCATACAAACCGAACTCGATGCAACCCGAGGGACATTCCATACCCTGCTCGATTCGCTGACCGAAGAAGATATGCACAGGCAAAGTCTCAACCCGGGCTGGACGAACGGCGAGATCATGGCTCACATGACCTTCGGCTTCCTCATTCTCAATGTGCTGATGCCAATAGCGCGCCTGTGGGGACGATTGCCGAAAGGTTCGTCCAAGCCGTTTGCCTGGTTGTTGAACACGCTCACGGCTCCCTTCAACTGGATCAATGCACTCGGCGCACGCGGGCAGGGCAAGGTATTCACCTATAAGAGGATTGGAAAAATATATGACCGCGTCCATGTCTCGCTTTTAAAACAGGTCAATTCGATCAGGGCTGACGAGTGGCAGAGAGGCATGTATTGCCCCGTAAAGTGGGACTCCAACTTCGACGAATTCATGACGCTCGAAAAACTATTCCATTATCCGATCATCCACCTTAATTTTCACATGGGGCAGATCGCCAAATAAAGTGTGAAGAAGCAGGGAGAAAACGCGCTTTCATCCTCGACCCTTTTCATAAAAGAGGCAGAGTCTGTGAGTAGCCGCCAGGGGCTGAATTAATGATGAGCCATGTCCGCGCGAGGGCGGTGACCGTGCAGGCCAACTCCTCCCCTTTGGAGAGGGAATTTTGTTTCTGTTTGATTATTTCCTCATTTGCATCTCTAACAAAATAAAAATCTTGCAGAGGAGTTGCCTCTGCAAGATTGAATTCCTGAGATCGAAAAGGATATATGCTTACTGGGCCGGCTCGTAAGCCGCGGTCAATTCACAGACTCTCAGGTCATCCACGAAGAATTGTGAAATCTTGGATTGGTCAAGACCTGTTTGAAAGCCCATCATCCCTGCTGGATAAGGCTGAGGGTCCTGATATTCCATGATCTTTTTACCGTCCAGCCATACCTGATGGGTGCCATCAAAATATGCAACGTCAAAGTTGTACCACTGGTCCTCTTTTAGCGTGATTGACGATTTAGCGATATTCATCGGATTTGGGCCGGCAGGCGTATTGAAGAATCTGACCATCCAGGGCTTTTCTCTTGCACCAACCACGGTCACATAAAGCTTGTTATTGTCGGCCTCATGGGATAGTCTCCAAATAAAGAACATATCTGCATCCTTGCCCGTGACTTTATACTTTAAGTGCCAGACAAAATTGTCAAAAACAGAACCTTGAAGTTCATCATTCGTACCCGATGGTGCGTTGGCATGTGTCAAAATTTTGTTTCCATTTTCATCGATGAGACTCCAGCCGTTGGGCATATCTCCGTTAATACCCGCGGAAATCGTAGACCAGCCCTGTGCCTGACCATCCTGAAAGTCTTCAAGGTATAACGCTTTTTGACCCGGAGCGCAGGCTTCTGAAGGCAGGATCCCAAATGGGTCGCGTTGCAAAGTCACGCTGACCTCGTTCGGTCCGCGCAGGATTGTCCCGGTTTGATGAGCGGGCATGTACCCCTGCGCGGCGACATCCAAAGTCATATTCTCACCATTCAGGTTGGTCCAACTGTATTTTCCCTGATCGTCCGCTTGAACGGGGTCGCTTCCGCCCCCGGCCTCAGGGAAGACGATTGCCGCTCCTGCAATCGGCGCTCCCGATTCGTCTGTTACGATGATGGTTGCATTGTATGGGATAGGCGTGGGGACCGGCGTTAATGTAGGGGCGGGCGTCGGAGTCCAGGCCGCGGCAGTCATGCTTGCGCTTTGCTCCGGGGAGGGTCCACAACTACTGCTAAGAAGAAGGAAACCAATAAGGAAATAAAAAATGGTTTTCTTTTTCATGATGTTTTTCTCCTTGGGATCACATGATAAAAAGGATGCAGAAGAAATTTGTCGTGTACCTCCTTTCGAAGACATCCAGGCTGGGGA
>JAJYOH010000007.1 GCA_021796315.1 Chloroflexota bacterium | reverse complement strand
CATTGCCACCTGCTGGGCGATGGCCTGCGTGACGCGTTCGACCCGCGCAGCGGAAGAAAGAACCTCTAAGATTTATTGGTGCGATAAAAAAAGCTCCGGCCTTCAAGGCCGGAGCTTTTTTATTTTGTATATTGCGTTTCTATTGAACGATCGGAAAAAGCATTCCGATCATTGCCAGCACGCCGAAGATCAGGAGGACAACCGCCGCACCGGTCAGGACCTCGCGCGGCTCCCGCTTATCGACCAGATACAACGCCGGGAACACTCCATCCACCCCCCAGCGCGGACCCGCGAACCAAGCAAAGATCAGGCCGCCCAACAACCCGCCGACGTGCCCCCAATCGTCGATGCCGGGGGCAAGACCGATAAACAAGTTAACAACCACGACAAAGATAATATTTCCGATGGCGCTTTTGAATTGGCTGCCAAATAATTTTCGGTTCTGAAAGAGGAACACACCTTCTGCGCCGATCAGGCCGAAGATGGCTGTGGATGCGCCAATCGAATATCCGCTCGAGAGGAGGAAGGAGAGGACGTTGCCAGTGAATGCAGTCAGGATGTACAGGAGTAAAAAGCGGCGATGACCAAAGTATCGCTCCAGGCCCGGACCGAAGATGATCAGGGCATACATGTTGAAGCCGATATGCAGGATGGAACCATGCAACAGCGCGGGCGTCAGGAAGCGCCAGAGCTGTCCGGCGCGGATGAGCACGTTTATCTTTGCGCCGTAGGCCTCCAGCCAATCCAACTGCGCGAGAGTGTTGGCGTATCCATAGAAATAGACACTGGCTACCTGCAGGAGATAGAAGAAAACCGTTATGCCGACTATGGTGTACGTGACGGTTGGGGCTGACGCAGGCAGGGACACGCTTACGGATGAAGGCGTCCCGGCAGATTGGCTTGGGGCGGGCGCGGCCGGTCGACGATCGGAGGGAGAAGCGGGGTAGTCGTTCACAGATTGACCTTTCGTTGCTGTACGCGGTGGTGTTCGGCCTGGATGATGGCGCGGATGGCGTCCACTGTTTCATCAAGTTTGAAATCGTGATTGACGATCACATAATCAAAGGCCTCGAGGCGTTGAAGTTCCTTGCGGGCGGTGGCAATGCGGATGGCGAGCGAGTCGGAGGTTTCAGTCTTGCGCTCGCGCAAACGATGCACAAGCTCCTCTTCGCTGTCGGTGGTGATGAAGATCAACAGCGCATCGTGCGCCAGCTTGCGGACGGTCTCGGCGCCCTGCACATCCAGGCGCATGACCACATCCTTGCCGCTGGCCAGCGCTTCACGCACCTGCGCCTTGGGAATGCCTTTGTAATCGCCGTAGACAATGGCGTATTCGATAAGCTCGTTCTGTTCGATCATGTGCGCAAACTCTTCATCCGAGACAAACCAGTAATCCCTGCCGTGTGTTTCGTTTGCGCGCCTGGGACGCGTGGTGGCTGTCACAACAAAATGAAAGGGCAGGCCGCGCTCTTTCATTCTTTGGACAACTGTGTCTTTGCCCGCTCCCGATGGGCCGGAGATGACGATGAGCAAAGGCTGTGGATGGTGTATATCGAAGTCAGAGTCGGATGGCATGGCTCAATTGTAACCGATACACTGGTCGGGGATTTTTAGGGAGTGGCTCATAGGTGTGACTTTTTTACCACGAAGGCTCAGGATCCCAGGGTTCGTTCGCGTCTTTCCTGCCCCTGTGCGGTTTTGCCTGAGAGCTTCGACTTCGCCCAGTGTGATGGCAACTCACAAAGACATGATCAAAACAAAAAGGGCGGAGCGTGCGCTTTGCGTGCTTCGCGAGCTCCGCCCCTGCGATTACCGATCCTCGAATCCCGATTATCGAATTATCCCCAGCGCCAGGTTGTGCCATCTTTGCTGTCTTCGATGGTGACGCCGAGGGCTTTCAACTTGTCGCGGATCTGATCGGAGAGCGCCCACTGTTTTTGTTGGCGGGCTTCAGTGCGTTCTGCAATGAGCGCATTGACTTGCGCCTCTACCTCGCTGGAGCCTTTCTTTTCGGTGAGACGCAGGCCGAGCACGCCGGTCAGCTCGCGCAGTTTGTCCTGCGCAGGCTTGAGTTCAGCAGATGCTGCGCCGTTATCGCGGGCGGTGTTGATGGCTTTGACAAGTTCGAATAGCACGGCGACTGCACCGGCTGTGTTGAAATCGTCGTCCATGGCGTTGGTGAAGCTGCCGGATGCTGAGTCAATCACGGTAGCAAGCTCGGATGCGTTTCCAGCGGCGAGTCCTTTTGCAGATGGAGAGGCCGCTCGAAGTCCGGACTTGAGGCGGTCGACCGATTTCTCGGCGGCGTCCAGCGTCTCGTCGTTGAACATTAACGGCGCGCGATACGTTCCGTTCAAGACCAACATGCGCATCACGTCCGCATCCCGCCTGGATAAAAATTCCTTGATGCTGACGATGTTGCCGAGTGACTTCGACATTTTCTCGCCGCCGAGCTGCAACATGCCGTTGTGAATCCAGTAGCGCGCAAATTGTTTGCCGGTGTAGGATTCGCTTTGTGCAATTTCATTCTCGTGGTGGGGGAAGATGAGGTCGTTGCCGCCGCCATGAATGTCGATCTGTTCGCCGAGTTCAGCTAAATTCATGGCCGAGCATTCGATGTGCCAGCCGGGCCTGCCTTTGCCCCACGGGCTGTCCCACGAAATTTCGCCGGGCTTGGCGGCTTTCCATAAAGCAAAATCCATTGGATGATTTTTTTGTTCGCCGACTTCGATGCGCGCACCGGCCTGCATATCATCCAGTTTGCGGGCCGAGAGTTTACCGTAATCATCGTCGCTGGTGACGCTGAAATATACATCGCCATTTTCTGCCGCGTAAGCATGACCTTTTTGGATGAGGCCTTCGATGAATTTGATAATGAGTGGCATGGTCTTGCTAACCTGCGGATTTGATGTAGCTGGCATGACGTTGAGACTGGCAAGATCGCGGGCGTAATCTTCGATGTAGCGTTGGGAAAGTTTGAGCGGGTCTTCGCCGAGTTTGTTGGCGCGGTTGATGATCTTGTCGTCCACATCGGTGTAGTTCATGACGTGCTTGACCGTGTAGCCGCGATATTCGAGATAACGGCGGATGATATCGAAGACCACTGCCGACATGGCGTGTCCAACGTGCGCGTCGTTGTAGACGGTGACGCCGCACACATACATGCGCACCTTGTTCGGCTCGATGGTTTCAAAGTCTTCTTTTTTGCGGGTGAGTGTGTTGTAAAGACGGATCATGTGATTACCCTGGATTATCCACAGATTACGCAGAATTACTCTTCGAGTACGATGGCACAGATTTTTGAGAGATGCTTTCGTAGCCCCAGACGAGACGCTTATATTGCAAACTTGGGGCGCCGAAGTTAATTAAAAGACCGCGTCGCATTCCGGTAGCTTTAAGATAATTTAGCAATTGTGCTTCCTCTGTGTTTGTGATGTGCGCCAGTGCTTTGAATTCAACAACAATCTCTGAGAAACAAACGAAGTCTGCGCGATAATGAACAGGAAGTATGATGTTTTTATATTGTACCGGTAAAGCAACTTCTCTTTCAAAGGGGATTTGTTTCAGTTGGAACTCAACCACTGCCGCCTCTTGATAAACCGCTTCAAGAAATCCGTGGCCCAATTGGCGGTGGACTTCCATGGCTGCCCCAATGACAGCGTATGTTTGTGAATCCCGCTCTTCAACAATCTTCATAGATTTTTATCTGTGAAATCTGCCAAATCTGTGGATTGTTATTTTTTCTTCCCGTTGCCGTTTGGTTTCTTGTCTTCTTCCACGCGGGCGAAGATCATGCGGCCAGCGGCGGTTTGTAAAACTTTGGTAATGTGAACGTCCATGTATTCGCCGATGTAGTCCTTGCCGTTTTCGACGACAACCATCGTGCCATCGTCCATGTAACCGACGCCCTGACCCGTTTCCTTGCCTTCCTGGAAGATGTTGATGTTCAAGGCTTCGCCGGGCAGAACCACAGACTTGACTGCATTTGCCAGGTCGTTGATGTTGAGCACGGTCACGCCCTGTAGTTCGGCGATGCGGTTGAGATTGAAATCATTTGTCAGCACCGGACTTTTGAGCTGCTTGCCGAGCACGACCAGTTTATCGTCCACTTCACGCACGCCATCCACGTCAATGTCGCTGATGCGGACGAGGATGTTCGGAAGCTTTTGCAGTTCGGATAACACTTCCATGCCGCGGCGTCCGCGCTGACGGCGCAGGCCATCGGGTGAGTCTGCGATGTATTGCAGTTCATTCAAGACGAAGCGTGGGATGAGCAGCGTTCCGGGCAGGAAGCCTGTGCGGGCGATGTCGGCCACGCGCCCGTCGATGATGACGCTGGTATCAAGTAAGATGGTGCGGTTGAGATTTGTCCAGGAAGAGCCGGAGCCGCCCTCGCCGCCTCGTCCGCTGAATGCGCTGAACAGACTCATGATGTCGCCCTGGCGCATGACGAAGAGCGTCACACCAAAATAGCTGAACATCAGAACGCCGATGAACGGCAGGGTGCGCCCGAATGGATCAGGCAAAAGGGAAAGCGGAAACGCCAACAGCGCCGCGGTAATGAGTCCCATGACCAGGCCCATGAGTCCGGCAAAAAGGGTTTCCGCCGCTATCCGTCCAAGAAGAGAACGAAGCCAGCGTGCCGGGCGAGTGGTGAAGTAAGGAGTTAGGATGAGACCAGCCAGCGCACCGGTTAATCCAATTCCCAAAATGTAACGAATGGTTTCCCCAGGATTAGTCCCCGCCAGTTCGTATCCCCAGTACCCACCTGCAATGCCGAGCACAATCATGCCAATAATACGAAGAATAAATTCAGCGCTCATAATAGCTCCTTTAATAATGTGCAGAATAAAAAATAAGTGACAGGATAATAGCATGGCTAGTGCCTCCCGTCAATTGTCCAAATTGGTTATATAATCCACCCATGGCAATCGACCGTTTTGGGCGCAATATTCATTATTTGCGCATCAGTCTCACCGATCACTGTAACTTGCGCTGCATCTATTGCATGACCGAGGATCAGACCTTCCGTCCGAACCCGGAACTGATGCAGGACGACGAGATTCTCCTGTTGACGCGCCTGTTTGCCAGCCTGGGGTTCGATAAGATCCGTTTGACAGGCGGCGAGCCAACCGTGCGCGCTCATGTTGTGGACCTTGTGCGGGGTATCGCCTCGACGGAAGGTATCCGCTCCGTTTCCATGACCACCAACGGAGTCCTGCTTAAGAAGCTGGCCCAACCCCTGGCCGATGCCGGGCTGCAACGCGTCAATGTCAGTATCGACACTTTAGACCCGCAGAAATTTCACCGTCTTACCCGCTGGGGAAAACTCGAAGATGTGTGGGAAGGCGTCCTGGCCGCAGAAAAAGCAAAACTCACGCCCATCAAATTAAATGCAGTGGTTGTCAAAGGTTACAACGAAGATGATGTCGTCGACCTTGCGCGCCTGACCCTTGACCATCCCTGGCAAATTCGTTTCATCGAAATGATGCCCTTCGCGGATGTGACCGATGTGCAGACCTCGCAGGTCATCACTGCGAACGAGATCCGCGAACGGATCGAAGACTCGCTCGGAGATATGCGGGAAGCCAACGGCGGTCAGCTCGACGGGGAGGCGCGCGTCTTTCACCTGCCCGGCGCCCAGGGCGACGTGGGTTTCATTTCTTCGGTGACCAGCCCGTTCTGCGCTTCATGCACACGCGCCCGCCTTACCGCGGATGGACGTCTGCGCCTGTGTCTGCTCCGCGAAAAAGAAGTGGATTTGCTTACACCGTTGCGCGCAGGCGCTTCGTTGGATGAGTTGAGACAGCTATTGCTCGATGGCGTGTGGCACAAACCGTGGGGACATGGCCTTGCCGATGGCATCATTCCGCTTAATCGAGCCATGAATGAAATCGGCGGTTAGACGGTAAACCGGGAAGCGATGGATGGCGGCCTGCGGCTATCATCCGACACGGAGGATTCTTTGCTCTCAAACAATAAAATCAAAGTCGTCTTTTTTGATCTCGATGGAACTCTTCGTCATAACCTCCCCTCCGGCGGGGAGGTTTTTGCGGATTGCGCCGCACAGCTTGGTTTATCCATTAACGATGAAGACCGTCTGCGCGCGGTTCGCTGGGAAAATTATTACTGGGCCAGCTCGGAGGAATTGAAAGAGGATAAACGAAGATATTTAACCGAACCCGATTTTTGGAATCGTTATGCCCATCGGCAGCTGGTCGCGTTGGGCGCATCGACGAAACAAGTAAAAGCGCTTGCGCCGAAAGTTTCCCAATACATGGAGGAATCCTATCATCCCAAAACGATCGTGACCGAAGACACTCTGTCTGCGCTGGCCGAACTTCAACAGGCCGGTTTCGTCATGGCTGTTGTTTCAAACCGCGAGAAACCTTATCAACGGGAAAT
Source organism: Chloroflexota bacterium (assembly GCA_021796315.1). Next base: position 28,671 of record JAJYOH010000007.1, on the reverse strand, counting down.
CGAAGAATTGGGTTTGTCATCATTTTTTGCATTTTCATTTGCGGCAGGCGAAATCAATTCATATAAACCCGATCCTGGGATATTCATCCATGCCTGCGAACGTGCGGATGTGAAGCCGGCTGAGGCAGCGTACATCGGCGATAATTATTTTGCAGATGTAGTCGGTTCGCTTCGCGCGGGACTTCAAGCGGTTCTCTTCGATCCGCGCCGAGTCTTCCCTGATGCCGAGTGCCCGGTCATCACTTCGTTCGGCCAATTGCATTCTGTGATCAAAACCTTGTAATATTAAGAGGGCGAAGCGACCCTTCGACAGGCTCAGGACAAGCGTTTCGCCCCTGCGATTATTGAAAGGAAAAATACTATGGCTTGGGAACGAAAAATAATGCGCACGGTGCGCGTCCGCAACGACCAGACCACCGGCTTGCTGGCGCGTCTTTTGTTGGCTATATCGGCTTCAGGAGGAACGATTGGCGATATCGATCTGATAACCGAAACGTCCCGCTCCGTAGTCCGCGATATTACGATCTATGCCGACGATATCGAGCACATCGATAATGTTGTAAAAGCAATGGCGGCCAACCCCGGCACCAAGATCATGCAAGTGCGTGACGAGGTTCTGGAGCTTCATCAAAAAGGCAAGATCGCCATCCGCTCGCGCTTCCCGATCGATTCAATGGCCACACTGCGACTGGTCTACACGCCCGGCGTGGCGGAGGTATGTCTCAGGATTGCCAGGGAGCCTTCGATGGCGCGCTTATACACCAGCACAAGCCACATGGTCGCCATCGTAACGGATGGAACGGCTGTGCTTGGCCTCGGTGACATCGGCCCGCTGGCCGGAATGCCGGTGATGGAAGGCAAAGCCATGCTGATGGAATCACTGGTGGGGCTTTCGGGGATTCCGATCCTGCTGAATACCAAAGACCCGGATGAAATCGTCGCGACGGTGGCTCACATTGCGCCGACCTTTGCCGCAATCCAGCTCGAAGATATATCCGCGCCGCGTTGTTTTGAGATCGAAGAACGTTTGCAAAAGATGCTGGATATTCCGGTGATGCACGATGACCAGCACGGCACGGCGGTGGTCGCGACCGCGGCGTTGACAAATGCCTGTCGTCAAACCAACACCGATATTAAGAAGGCTGTCATCGGGCAGATCGGTTTGGGTGCGGCAGGTTATGCAATTTCCAAAATGTTGATGCGCCTCACAGGCAATGCGGTTTTGGGCGCGGATTTGTCAGCAGAGGCGATCAAACATTTCGAAGCGGCAGGCGGCAAAGGGTCCAACCTGAACGAGATCATGGATAAGTGCGACATTGTGCTGGCCACCACCGGTGTGGCGGGACTCATCAAGCCCGAGATGGTCCGCAAGGGGCAGGTTATTTTGGCGTTGTCGAATCCAAATGCGGAGATCGATCCCAATCTGGCTCTGGAACATGGCGCGGCTTTTGCGGCGGATGGCAAGATGGTCAACAATGTGTTGGGATTCCCCGGCATCTTTCGCGGCGTGGTGGATGCGAACGCCTCGCACATCACACATGAAATGTTGATGGCTGCCGCGCAAACAATTGCGGATATGACCCCGCCCGGCGAACTGGTCCCCAGCCCGCTGGATAAAAAAGTGCATCGCGCGGTAGCGCGTGCAGTTGCAACGACAGCCATTGCGCAGGGAATTGCGCGCGCTGAGTATGTGCCGTATGCGGAAGAATAGAAAAGACAGTGACGAGAAAAACAAAAGGCCGCGCTTAGCGCGGCCTTCCTCTTGTTCGTAATTTGTTGATTATGCTGAGTGACCGTTTTGGTGGATCGCTTCTTTCAGGGTCATTGCCAATCTTGTGATGCCTTCGCGGATAACATCCGGCGCGGCGTACGAGAAGTTGATGCGCATGGTATTTGCGCCTCCGCCGTTTGCGTGGAAAGCTGCGCCGGGCACGAAAGCAACCTTGCGATTGATGGCGACTTTCAAAACATCAGCCGCGTCAATACGCTCGGGCATCATGCCCCACAGGAACATGCCGCCGTGAGGATGCGTCCATGTGACTTCGGGCGGGAACATTTCATCCATCATTTCGAGCATCACATCGCGGCGTTCTTTGTAAGTAGCGCGGATCACTTTAACGTGTTCATCGAGGAATCCGCCTTTGCCGACCTCGTAAGCCACCATCTGGTTGAATGCGGCGGTATTCAAATCGGCGGCTTGTTTGGTGTGGACTAGTTTTAAGATGACCTGTTCTGGCGCAATTACCCAGGCCAGGCGAATGCCGGGCGCCAGAATCTTGGAGAAGGTGCTCAGGTAGATAACGTTGCCGGTATAAGTGCCGTCATCGCCGCGATACTGGCTATCGAGGTAGACCAGCGAGGGCAGGTGTTCGCCTTCGTAGCGCAGTTGGCCGTAGGGATCATCTTCGACAATCGGGACACCATACTTGTCGGCTAACTCTACGATTTTTTGACGGCGTTCAAGGCTGAGGGTGGCGCCGCTCGGGTTCTGGAAATTTGGCAGCACATAGATAAACTTTGGACCGATCCGCAGCGCCTTTTCCAGTTCATCCACGATCATGCCGTCCTCATCCATTGGAACGGAAATATATTGCGCGCCGTAGGCATTCCAGGCTTGCAGCGCGCCCAGATAAGTGGGCGATTCGACCACGATGTAATCGCCACGGTTCAGGAATACACGTCCGATGAAATCCAACGCTTGCTGCGAGCCGGAAGTGATCAAAATGTTTTCCGGTTTTATATCCACACTGTAGCGGCCAGTGTGGCGTGCGATCATCTCGCGCAATGGACGGTAACCTTCAGTGGTGCTGTATTGCAAAGCCTGCGCTCCAACGGTATCCAGGACAACGTTACAGGCTTCCTTGAATTCCTTAAGTGGAAAGACTTCAGGTGCGGGGAGTCCGCCTCCGAAGGAAATAATGTCGGGCTGTTCGGTCAGCTTGAGTAATTCTCGAATGACCGAGCTTCCCATTTTTTGCGTGCGGTGGGCGTATCGATATTCCCAGGGTGTTTGCATTCATACTCCTTGGTGCGAGGATAAAAAAAGCCTGGCAGGTACGTTGGTACCCGTCAGGCTTACTGACTCATGGCATTCACAATGCCTAGAAGGTTTAGTGCCAGAATTCTTTTCATGGCAACTTAATCTTACCCACTTTCTTTCTGAATCGCAACATTCTTTGCCATGACATAAATCACAAATTTGTCAGGCTAATTCAATCGATAGGTTTGCAGCCACGATTGGCAGCGCTGTGTCTGCAAAAGACTCGGCAGACGGGTGATTTTTGTTGTGACTCCAAGCTCGCCGGAAAAGTCGTCGTGGATATCGCCAACCCGCTCAACTCCACCTGCGATGGATTAGCCACCGCTCCCGATTCATCCTCTGCGGAAGACCTGGCGAAGATGGTTGCCTCCGGCGTGAAAGTCGTCAAGGTTTTCAACACAACGTTTGCCGGTGCGCTTCTTTCTGGACAGGTAGCGGGTCAGCCGCTCGACGTTTTTATCGCCGGTGACGATACGGATGCGAAGAGCAAGGTCGCGCAATTGGTCAAAGATGGAGGCATGCGCGCCATCGACGCCGGCCCGTTACATCGCGCCCGCCAGATCGAAGGTATGCAACTTCTGCACATTGTTTTGCAAGGCGCGCCTGGCACGAACTGGGGAAGCGCCATTAAGTTTATAAGTTAGTTAAATGAAAAATGACTCACCCCGAATCTATTTTCGAGTGCGAGTCATTTTTTTAAGGACGCGGATCAACGCGGAGTTTAATTCTGTGTCAGTGTAAATCCCGCTCGTCAGCGTCCAGATTAAATTTTGGGGTAATCATGTTTTTGTTTAAGCTTCGACCTTTATATCCACGATCCTGTCGAGGCGAAAACTTCTTTCAGCCTCGCGCAAGTGACAATAAGCCTGCAAATAAATGTAATCCGATAAACCTGTGACCTGTTTTGGCGTGATCCATCGTTCGCTTTGTTCTCCATCTTTATCCACATAACGGATGAATATTTTCTTGCCACCGTAAATGGCCTCGCCCAATTCAGTTGGAAGTTGGATGCCTTCATTCGGCCAGGCCGGGGAATTGTAGATGCCGATGTAATCGTCCAGCGGTTTATTAAATTCTTTCAATGCGTCCATCATGGCGAAGAAAATCGCGCGCGCATTAAGTGCGTCGGCTTGCGCACCGTGTTCGTTGACCACTGAAACATGGAACGCCTCGGCGATGGAACGCAGACTGTAGGATGGCAGGTCGAAATATTGGCGTGCCAGCAAAAGTGTATCGATCAGGTTTGGAATGACAAGCTGGCGACCGATGCGGCGGAATTCGCTATCGAGAAACTGTAGGTCGAATTGGGCGTTATGACATATAACAACCGAATCGCGCAGCTGTGCTTCGACATCATCCGCGATCTCGGCGAATATTGGAGCCGATTTTAGATCGGCATCCGCCAGGCCGTTGGCGCTGGCCGCCCCGGGTGAAAGTAAACGCCCGGGATTGCTGAGCCGCTGAAAGGTCGATTTGATGCGTTTGCCTTCCGTCAGCACGATGCCGGTTTCGCAGACGCGGTCGCCGAACCAGGCCGAAAGCCCGGTGGTTTCAAGGTCAAGAAAAGCGAAGTGACAATTGGCAAGATCGAATTTCATTTGTCTCCTGGGTAATTTCATCCATTTTAGCAGAAGGAGTGTGAGGAGAATGAAAGCTTTTTTTCGAGAGGGATACATCGTATAATTATGCAAAGGAGAGGTGAAGAATGCCGCGAAAAACCGTTTGGAAACCGCCTGATAAGATCGAAAAGAATGATGACGAGGAGCATTTTAAAAAATTGTTTGAATACGCACCGATTTCTCTTTGGGAACAAGATTACAGCGGCATCAAGGCCCTGTTTGATGGCTTGCACGCGCGGGGAGTCGAATCACTGGAATCTTATTTGAACGGGCATCCGGATTTTATCGACGAATGTATGGGGAAGATCATTGTCTTGAATGTCAACCGGCAAACGTTGACGATGCTGAAAGCCAAATCAAAAAAGAATTTGCTTGCCAATCTCGAGAAGGTTTTTCGCGACGGCATGCGCCAGCACATGCGCGAAGAATTGCTGGCGTTGTGGAACGGCGATGTGGAATGGTCCGGTGAGGGCGTAAACTATGCGCTGGACGGCAGGCCGGTTGACATTATTCTGCACTGGCGCATCCTGCCCGAATCAGAAGCGACCTGGGAGCGGGTGCTGGTCACGATTGAAGATATCACCGCCCGAAAAGACGCCGAAAGACGGTATCAGAATCTTTTCGATGCTGCGCCGATCTCCTTGTGGCAGGAGGATTACAGCGCATTAAAAAAATATTTCGATTCTTTACGCGCTGAAGGCGTGACCAATGTCCGCGCTTATTTTGAATCCCATCCCGAAACCGTGATGTACTGCGCAGGCCTGCTCAAGGTCGTGGAGGTGAATCGTAAAACGCTTGAACTTTTCGGCGCGGCCAACAAGAAACAATTGCTTGAGAATCTTGACCAGGTTTTTCGCGATGAGATGAGCGAACATTTTGCCGAGGAACTGGTGGATCTGTGGAACGGCAAACTTGCTTATGAAAGGGATGGAATCAATTATTCGTTGAACGGCGACGCCATCAATATCCATCTCGAACTGCGTGTGATGCCCGGTTATGAACACGATTTTTCATGGGTGCAGGTTGCGATCCACGATATGACCGCGCGCAAAAAAGCCGAGGAATATCTGCGTTATCTCGGAACACATGATGTGATGACCGGCCTGTATAACCGCACCTATTTTGAAGAAGTGTTGTCGGGATTGGAGAACAGACGCCGCGATCCGGTCAGCATTGTCATCGCCGATCTGAATGGCTTGAAAACCACCAATGATAATTTTGGGCATCACGCAGGTGATAACCTGATCCGCCGCGCGGCCGAAGTATTGAAGGCCAGTTGCGATAATGGTTTTATTGCGTCCCGTATCGGCGGGGATGAGTTCGCCATTATCATGCCCGATACCGATGAGCAAATTGTCGCTGAAGCCATCGAGCGCATCCGGGCCTTGGTGGTGTTGAATAACAAATATTACCGTGATCCCGAGCTGAGTATTTCGCTGGGAATGTCAACCAGCAACCCGGATACATCGTTGGAAAAAGTTATCAGCCAGGCAGACAATGCCATGTACCGCGATAAGGGCGATCACTACCGGCGACGCCAAAACGATAAATAAAAAGAACTGCGGGATTTCACGAAATCCCGCAGTTCTTTTTGAGCGGGAATGGAACAAGGAATTTACCAGCCGAACTCATCAAACCTGGTTCCATCCACATGATTCTGAATGGCCCGCCTGATGTAGGGGATCGTATTCTCAGGCAGGGAGTCGATGGCAGCCCAGCGCAGGTCATCGCATTTATCCGGCTCAGCGTTGAACGGCTCACCCTGCCAGTCCGTGACGCGGACGAAAAAATCGACGCGCTCTTCGCCGTCGAGACGATGCATTACGCTTGAGAAGATCAGATTCTTCGCGTCAATCCGGACCCCGACCTCTTCCTCCGCTTCGCGGGCGGCCGCGGCCATCACGGTCTCGTTTCCGTCTAAATGCCCGGCTGGGACGCTGTAATCGCCGTCCCGAAAACCGGTGTTGAATCGGCGCAATAACAATATCTGATCCTCGCGAAAGAAAAAAAGATGCACGGTGGTCGGGAATGTTACGCGTTGAATGGTCATGCGAAATATTTATCCCAGATTTTTTTCTTGTCCGCTTCGGGGATGAAGGATGCTTCGAATGCGTAACGGTTGCAGGCGGCGATATTGTCCATGCTCATGCCGAGCACTTCGTGCGCGATGCGATATTCATTATTTAAATTTGTATCCAACACTTCGGGATCGTCGGAGTTGATGGTCACACGCACGCCGAGATCGAACAGTTTCCTGAGCGGATGTTCTTCAATCGTCCGCACGGAACTGGTCAGGTAATTGCTCCACGGGTTGACCTCCAGTGTGATGCCGCGTTCCTTGACCAGTTCGACAGCTTTCATATCTTCGATGATGTGAATCCCGTGCCCGATGCGGTCCGGGTTGACCATGTTGATCGTATCCACCACGAAGGAGGCGGGCGTATCTTCGCCGGAATGGATCGTCACTTTGAGTCCGGCATCGTGCGCCTTCAAAATTGGTTTAACAAAATCCTTGATCGGAAACAGCACCTCGCTATCGGCCAGGTCCACGCCGAGGATGTGTTGTTTATTTCGGATGGCCCAGTCCACGGTCTTGACGCAGGATTCGGGTCCCATGCCGCGCGTGGTGATGGCGATGTAGCCGATGGCCATGTCGAACTCGCGCTCGGCGCGTTCTTTGGCGCGCAGGAGTCCCTCGAGGCAGGCATCCCAATTTAAGCTGTGGCCGTGAAAGGCCCAGTCCGGCGAGAAGCGTACCTCGAAGAGTTTGATATTCTGTCTGGCCGCGTCCTCGAATAATTCCCAGGCGATGCGCTCGACGATGGCTGGTGATGTGATGCTATTTTGGAAAATGTCGAAGGCTTTCAGCACGGCGTGCAGGTCGCGCATCTGGTCAAGGACTTTGACGGTTTTATCCAGCTCGCCGACCTCGTAGGAAGGCAGTTCCAAACCGAATTCTTTGGCAGAGTCGATAATGGCCTGCGTGTGGATGGCGCCTTCAAGATGGATGTGGATCTCGGTTTTGGGGATGTCGTTGTAGCGTGCGTCGAAGTTTTTCATAAGTGCCTGCTTGTGAGCAAAGGGACTTTACCATTTTACCCTTTTGCGGCACAAAAGGCTGCCATAATTGACCAGCGATGTATTGAAATCAACCCATTTTTGTTGGTTGAAGTTTTTCCTTTCAATGCTAAAATAATATAAATATTCACGATAAACAACAAGTCGCTATTGGGATAAAGTGGATGTGGATGAAGTTCTCAAAGTAATTGACAAGCACATAAAACTAACTCTGAAGAGCACATAAGATGCAAGGTAATAGCCATCCGTTGAAAGCTTTATTTCGTACATCTCTTATTTAACCTAAGACTATTAATCCTTGTTTAAGGACAATAACTTTATGGACAAACCAGTTAACTCAAAACCACAATCGGTAAAAAGGTTTTATTTTTTCGAATATTTTTATGTCTTACTGAAGAGCATTCAACAATATTCAAATGAAGACGAAATTTTCAATTGTTTTATATCCTTGAAGCAAGATTATAAGTTAGGGGAATCGAAGTATAAAAAACTAGCTATTGGTGAAAATGTTACATCCCCGAAGATGGCAAGATATAGATATACTTTCAATCAGGTTCTAAACGAGACTTCTGAATACAAGTTGATAAAAAAACGAGGCAATGGGTATTTTTTACAAACATCTGGCGAAGAAGCATTAGGGCTTGTTCGACAAGATAATTTGACAGAATTTAATAGGCATATATTTAAACTGATGGAAGATAAATATCATGCTTTTCATTATTTTTTAAATATGTGTTATGAGGCCAATACCGAAAAAAATGGCTTGTTGATATTTCCAATATATTCTCCTTCTTTATTAGGGTTTGAGCACGATTCGCTAAAAACATCCAAAGACTTGAAACGGTATTTGGATACCTTGCAAAGAAAAATGGAGCAGGACATTAGTTTACATCTTGGGAAAAATATTTCGCTTGAAAAAAACAATAAAGATCTTATTGCTAAACTGATTAACTCGGAGTTGATATCGAAGAACCCATCAGATGTGTTTGACGATGAAAATTTCAACGCACTTGTAAAGCGAGTTCGGGACTTCTGGATCTCATATTTTTTGAAGGAATTGTATGGCTATCAGTACTCCAATACAACTTTTGAAATTTGGGCTTATCGAGGAAAACAAGTAGGCGTCCTTCATGCCACAGAGTTTTATCCAAATTTCAATGGGAAAATAGTGTATCCATTGTCAATATTATCTGAGTCTGTAAAATCCAAAGACTTTAAATCTCTGTATAAATACGCAGACAACGTCCAACTTCTTGTCCATGAGCCGTCCTGGAATGAAAAAACACAAGAAAGATTTATTGATTCATTATTTAATGCTTATTTTGATGTACGTGAGTCTGCTCGAAGTTACTTCGTAAACTTGTTTAGTGTGAGGGAAATTGTATGTTATAACATGAAGATCTCGGAGGATTTTTTTGATAGATTTCTTGGGAATACATACAAGTTAAGCATAAATCAAAAAATAAAGCGAATTCGCATTTCTCTTGAAGTGGATAAATTACCAGAAGAAACCAATGCTATTTACCTCAAGAGAGCTCCAGTAATGGTCGATGGTAGATACAGGAATATAATAGCCATTGACCGAGTTTCATAACAGGAAAAGGAGTCATGCAACCATGGATAAATACCTCAAAAGGCCCAAAAATGAGCCGGTCATTCGTAAAGGTCGCTTTGAGAAATTTAACTTAACGGAAAACCCATTTCCATCATCTCCATTTGTGAATCCGGAATCTAATGATGCACGTAGCAATGGTGGTATTTACGAACCCAATATTAGAGTAGCCGAATATGCCAATATAAAGAAAAATTTTCTTGCTTTTCCCCAAAGTGATCCAAATCACTTGAGGTTAGGTTATATTATTGATACATCTTATATTGGTAGGGGTAATGGGAAATCTGCCTTTTTGGTTAATTTACAAAAAGAAATAAATCAGGATTTTGGATTAAGTATCTCTAATGGCCTCAATAAATGTTTCGCTTTGGTTCTGTCGCCAGAGCCAAAGGGCTTGACAAAGACCTTTGACAGTTTTGTTGATTTGCTTGTAAGTTCAATATTTAGGTCAGATATAATAACTGAGAGTCTGACGATTCTTCGTTTAGAAGCAATAATTTCTCTTAATCCTAAGTTTAATGTGAAAAAGAACTTCCCTAATGACGAAGATATTAAGCAAAAAGTAAATTCTGATACTTGGTATAAGGCTCAAGGTATTAATTTTAGAGATGTGACGCAGCAAATAATGACCAATCCGCAACTCCAAAACCTTCCTGTTGATTTTCCGCTTAATCGCTTGGGAATGTTTGATTTTGAACCACCAACACAAAAATTATTTGAAGAGTATTATCAAAATTTAAAGCGAGGAAAAGAAAGAATAGAATTTGTTTTTTCTCACTTAGTAGATTTGTTTTTAGCTGCAGGCATAGGTGGGGCCTATGTTTTTGTAGATGATTTTGAGAGAATACCTGATTTTCAAAGTGAGAGACAAAAACGTGATTTTGCTTTGGAGCTTCGAACTTGCTTGTTTGATGGCTTGTACACTAGTGCGAAAATAGGATTTTACGTTGTTCTTCTGGTTTTGCACGCTGGTGTTCCTAGATTGATTCAAAAAGCTTGGGAAGAATCTGGCCTCGAACATCGCGCTCCTATTTTTTATAATGGAACACCGCGTAATATTATTCGTTTTGAGAAAATTACTCGGGACCATGTAACCCTGTTGCTTAAAAAATATCTAAATGAATATAGAATAAAGGCTACTACATCGGCGGAATTAGCTCCTTTCCAAAAAGATGCAATTTCGTTGATAGCAGAATCTAATGAATACAATGCTTCAAAAATATTGAAGAAGGCTTATGAAATCTTAGAACTAGCTGCCGAAAGCGACGTTACAACCATTGACTCAGGTTTTGTCAAATCAACAGAAAGCAGCAATTCAACTGAGGAAAGACCATCAAGTGGCATTCATGATGCCCCTACGGTAGACCTTAGAAATAAGACCGAGTAGTTAGGGGACAAAATGCAACGTTGCCTGACTAAAAGGGAATTGGATTTGCTTGTTGATAACAATTGGAGTTTAATCGAAGACGATGAGTCTGATGAACTAGTGCAATTGCTAGAACAATGTGAATCTTGGGAAAATGAATTGATATGTTTTTCCTATTTTCTGTCTCAGACACTTGAACGCAAAGCTAAAGTTGGTGGAGACTGTCAGTTAGTTTTACGCCAGACATTTCAACGATCCTTGGAAATGTGGTTGTCGATTCAACAATTTGATGCAAAATTTATCAAATACTTGTTTCGAAGTGTTCGAGATAGAAATGTAACACTAGAAGAAGGATTAATTGAAGTTCAGACAAGATTGGGACAGCATATTTATGGGTAGGCAATTTGCAGTTATTGATACTACGGCCTTGATTTCATATTTTGATATAGTATTCCATCGGCAACCCCAAATTTCCCAAGATGCAATAAAGTTCATGCAACATGCGTTCCGATCAGATAAAGATGTTTTGTTGAGTATTCCTAGTATAGTATTTATTGAAATTTTCGATAAGTGGGTTATAGATGATGAATTTAGAGCCATGTTTATATCTGAGGTCCTTGAGGTAATTTCTCAATGTCCTAATATCGAAATCAAACCGATTGATGAAGAAGTTCTTCAGATGTTTATTTCCTTGAATGACCCGATTGTGAATTTGGAAAATCACGATAAGATAATCCTTGCTAGTGCGATGGCTTTACAATGGCCATTAATTACATCAGATAGTAAGTTAGTCAGGTATGTCAAAAAGTATAAAGTAATTCCGACAATTATTGAATAGATGCTGGGGTATAGTGCAAAGTGTTGGGCAATTTCCTCGCTTAATGAGGAGATTGTCTTGCTTGGTCTTGCCGCTTTATGCGCGATCAATACTCGCACAATGGCATAAAAAACTCGGTTATACTTCCTCCCGCAATGACCGACCACATCCGTAATTTCTGCATCATCGCACACGTGGACCATGGCAAATCCACGCTTGCAGACCGTTTGCTTCAGATCACCGGCACGATCTCCGATCGTGATATGAGCGCGCAGATACTCGACACGATGGACCTGGAACGCGAAAAAGGCGTGACCATCAAGGCCTCCGCTGTGCGCATGTATTACACCGCCAAAGATAATCTAAAGTATGAGATCAATTTGATTGATACGCCCGGCCACGTCGACTTTGGTTACGAGGTCAGCCGCGCGCTCAAAGCTTGTGAGGGCGCGGTGCTGGTGGTCGATGCCACACAGGGCATCGAAGCGCAGACGCTGGCAAATTTGTATCAAGCCCTCGAGGCTGATCTCACCATTATTCCCGTCATCAACAAAATCGATCTGCCGTCTGCCCGTCCCGATGAAGTGGCTGAAGATATCGCCAGCCTGATCGGGGTCGAGGCCGGAAGCGTGATCCGCATTTCGGCAAAAGAAGGCTTGAACGTGGATCAAGTCCTCGAAGCGATTGTCCAGCGCGTGCCGCCGCCCAAAGATGCGGACGAGTCGCCTCTGCGTGCGCTCATTTTTGATTCGCATTACGACTCTTACAAAGGCGTCATCGCCTACGTGCGCGTGATCGAAGGCTCGCTTAAAGCCACCGACGTTCTGCGCATGTTCGTCACCAGGGTGGACATGAAGCCGGTCGAGATCGGGATTTTTGCGCCGGGCATGAAACCTGTTCAAAAGCTGGGATCGGGCGAAGTCGGATATATCGCCACCGGATTCAAGACTGTGCACGAATGCCGCGTGGGCGATACGATCACGAGCGCTTCGGCTCCCGCCTCGGACCCGTTGCCGGGTTACCGTTCGCCCAAGCCGATGGTCTTCGCTGGAATTTATCCCGTCGAAGCTGACGATTATCCCGAACTGCGCGAGTCGCTCGATAAACTTCAGCTTAACGACGCCTCGCTGACGTTTACTCCTGAAACTTCGCAAGCTTTGGGTTTCGGATTTCGCGCCGGTTTTCTCGGCTTGTTCCACATGGAAATTATTCAGGAACGCATCGAGCGCGAATATGACCTCGACGTTTTGTTCACCGCTCCATCCGTTGAATACGAAGTTGTCAAGCTGACGGGTGAAACCATTACCGTTGATTCGCCCGCTGAACTTCCAACTGAAGGCGTGGCCGAGATCCGCGAGCCGTGGATGAACATCGAGATCATCACGCCGACCGAATATTATGGCCCGATCATGGAATTGGTCACCAAGCGGCGTGGCATTTATAAGAAACAGGAATATCCCGCGCCGCATCGCGTTCAACTTGATTTTGAAATTCCACTTTCAGAAATTATCGTGGATTTCTTCGACATGTTGAAATCGCATACCAAGGGTTACGCCTCGCTCGATTATCAACTGCTCGAATATCGCGCCGATGTTTTGCAGAAGCTGGAAATTCTCGTCAACGGTGAACCGGTCGATGCGCTGGCGGCCATTGTCCATGAGAAAGACGCGTTCCACAAAGGTCAGCGGCTGATCACCAAACTCAAAGAATTGATTCCGCGCCAACTATTCGATGTCGCCATCCAGGCCTCGGCGGGCGGACGCATCATCAGCCGCGCAAATGTCAAGGCCACGCGCAAGGATGTGCTCGCCAAATGTTACGGCGGCGATATTTCGCGCAAGAAAAAATTGCTCGAGAAACAGAAACGCGGCAAGAAACGTCTCAAGATGGTTGGCAATGTGGAAATTCCACAGGAGGCGTTCATGGCTGTTTTGAAACTGGAAGAGGAATGATTCTTAACCACAAAGGACACGAAGTACACAAAGGAAAATCCAAGGAAAGACAATTCGCTCATAGTTCGTCCAACCTTGGTGCTCTTAGTGTCCTTCGTGGTAAAAAAGCATGAAAGACGCAAAACGTTGGCTCCCCGGCGCGCTCATCAGTATTTTGTTGATTGCCGCCATTTTATATTTTGTCGATATCCCGAAGATGATCGCCGCCATTCGCTCGGCGAATTATTTCATCATCCTGATCGCGTTTGCCATTGGATTCGCATGGTTGTATGTGCGCGCCATTGTTTGGCGGACATTGTTGCGTGAACGTGCGCCGTATTGGGATGTGTTCCATAGTTTGAACATTGGTTATCTGCTCAATGCCATTCTGCCGTTTCGCCTCGGTGAGTTGGGACGCGCTTACTTTCTCAGCCGAAAAACGGATATGACTTTTGTTGAGATCCTCCCAACTATCGTGATCGAACGTGCGGTGGATCTGGCGATCACGGCTGCGCTTTTTCTCAGTGCATTACCATTTGTGGCGGGAGTAAAAGGTGCGGACCGGATTGCGATTATCCTCGGCGTGGTTGTTTTGGCCGGGCTGATCTTTCTTTACATCCTGGCGCGCAATGATCAATGGGCGTTGGATACCTTCCATAAACTCAGCGCGCGCTGGCCGAAGATTCAACGCTTCGGCGGCAGTCTGCTCGAATCATTTTTGGTCGGTCTCGGCGCATTGACCGATCCCTGGCTTTTCGCACGATTCATGTTTTGGATGTTGTTAAATTGGGGCATGTCCCTGTTTACCTTTTATTTATTCCTGAACGCGTATTTTCCGCACCCACAATGGATATGGGCGATGTTCGGGCTTGGCGCGGGCGCATTTGGGAATGCAGTGCCTTCCCTGCCGGGCGCGGTCGGGACACTTGAGGGCGCCCTGGGTGGCGCCCTGACTTTGGTGTCAGGCGATCAAAATACTTCATTGGCCGTAGCTTTGACATCGCATCTCCTTAATTATCTGACCGCCATTATTTTGGGTGGATATGCTCTGGTCCATGAAGGGCAATCCCTTTCGGGGATTTATCAGCAATTGATGAATCTTCGTTCCAGGGAAAAAACTGCCGACGGCGATAAGGGATAGAATCTTTTTGGTTGTTCCTCCTGCACAAATTTTTATCAGTGATTTTCAAATGGAGGTGCCGTGATCCCGCTCTACGACACAGTCCGTTCCCGGCATTTCCCGGTGGTTAACCTGGTTTTGATTGCCCTGAATATTTTAGTCTTCATCTATGAAGCTCAACTTGGCGGCACAGGGCTGGAACGTTTTATCCGTGCTTGGGCGCTGACTCCGAACCGCCTGATCGCAAACCCTCAAGTTGCCTGGGTGACGATCTTTACGGGCATGTTTCTGCACGGAGGCTGGTTCCATGTTTTGAGCAATATGTGGTTCCTGTTCATTTTTGGCGACAATATCGAAGATCGCCTGGGTCCGGCACGTTACCTGTTTTTTTATTTATTGAGCGGAGTCGCCGCCGCGTTGATGCAGGTCTATATTTTGCAGACCAGTAATGTCCCGATGATAGGCGCAAGCGGTGCGATAGCCGGTGTATTGGGCGCGTATTTGATCTCTTTTCCGCGCGCCCGTATTGCCAGCCTTGTTCCGATCCTCTTTATTTTTACAATCATTGAGATCCCGGTCACGATTTTTCTTTTGTTCTGGTTCATCTCCCAATTATTCTCCGGCTGGCTTTCATTGCAAGGCGCAAGCGGAAGCGGTATTGCGTGGTGGGCGCACATCGGCGGTTTTGTGTTTGGCTTTGTATCTGTCAATTGGTTTGGACGACGGCGCACGTATTATTCATAATTAATAAGGATTGGAGAAGCTATGTCTCGCAATTATCTTGTTACAGGTGGGGCCGGGTTCATTGGCTCGAATTATGTTCATCGCCTGCTGTTGCGCGGTGAAAAGGTCACGATCTACGATAATTTTTCACGCGCCGGCGCGCCGAGGAACCTGGAATGGTTGAAGCAAACTCATGGCGAGAAATCCTTTAACGTGATCGCTGGGGATGTGCGCGATGCGGCTAAAATAACGGAAGCCGCTCGCGGGTCCGATGTGATCGTGCATCTGGCCGGGCAGGTCGCGGTGACCACATCCGTCACAAATCCGCGCGATGATTTTGAATCCAATGCGCTGGGCACTTTCAATGTTTTAGAAGCGGCGTGCGCTTCGGGGCGGGACCCGATTTTTCTTTTTGCTTCGACCAATAAAGTTTACGGCGGCATGGACGATGTGGCGCTGGCGGAAGACCCGACCCGCTGGCGTTATGCCGATTTGAAAAATGGCTGTCCCGAAACCCAGCCTTTGGATTTCCACTCGCCATATGGTTGCTCAAAAGGTACGGGCGATCAGTACGTGCGTGATTATGCGCGCATCTATGATTTGAGATCTGTCGTTTTTCGTCAAAGCTGTATTTATGGTCCGCGCCAGTTTGGGATCGAAGACCAGGGCTGGGTGGCGTGGTTTGTCATCGCGGCGGTGACCGGGCGCCCGATCACGATCTATGGCGATGGCAAACAGGTGCGCGATGTTTTGAATGTGGATGATTTGCTGAATGCCTATGATGCGGCAATCGAAAATATTTCTGTGGCGGCTGGACAGGTTTTCAATGTGGGCGGGGGACCACAGAATGTTCTTTCAGTGTGGGCCGAGTTTGGACCGATGCTCGAAAAACTTGTTGGTCATGAAATTGAAATTGGGCATGGCGGCTGGCGTCCCGGTGACCAGCGGGTGTTTTACGCAGATATTTCGAAGGCGAAAAAAGAATTGGGTTGGAGTCCGAAGATCGATGTTGAGCAGGGAATCAAGATGTTATTCGATTGGGTGCAGGTCAATAAGAATCTGTTCTAAACAATAACCGCTGGAATTCCAGCGGTTATTGTTTATCTTATGGTGGGGGACAATAATTTGTGCTGTTCGGTAATAGCCGTTTTGTCTGCGTGACTTATCAAACTCCGGATTCGGCTTCTGTGGCATCTGGTATAAGTTCTTTTTCCGTGTGTGAGTCCATAAAGGAGAAAATAGCATAAATAGTTACCATGATCAATAAGGCGGGAAAATTGTTTTGTAATATAGGCGGTTTGTTTGCGTATGAGTATAGTGTTGATGAATAAGCAATTGAAAAAATAAATGCCAATAATTTAATTAAGGATCCATTTTTATTGTTGGAAAAGAAAATAGCAGGAGTGGATATCAAAATGGAAGCAGGCAATAGAGATAATTTGTAGTCAAAGCTGATTGAAGGAACAACACAGGCCCCGATAGTACAGGCTAGAAAGACATGAGGGTTTATGCCCTTTGAGTTTTTTTTGTATGCCTGCCAAAGGATCACCAGGAAACAAAAGCCAAAAAAAATGTAGAGAAGCAACTGAGGAAACCAGTTGTTGTCCATCAGCCATAGGAAGATGCGCTTGCGAGGTAGTATGCCTGAAGACAAAATATATAATGTAAAGGATGTGATCGAGAGATTGATACTGCTTCCGGTATGAGACGACCTTATTTCAGACAGCGACGTGATCGTAGTGAGTACTGGCCCCAAGCCGAAGACGAGCATAGTTAAAATGTTGACAATGCCTAATCCCAAGATTCGCTTGATGTTTTCTCTCCAGTCCGACCAGTCTTCAATAAAACAAAAAATAAATATTGCCGGATAGAGTTTTAATTGTATAGATATTGTAAACAATAAATACGAAAGCCACCGATATTTTGGCTGGTTGTGAAATAGATATATTGCTGTCACTGTAAATGCGAAGGTGATTATGTTCCATTGCCCCCGTTCTAACTCGAACTGAAAACCATAAGAAACGATACCAGTGATAAAAATCAACATTGCGAAGGCGGACAAGTCTTTTGATTTATTGATCCATCGCGGTATGGCAAATGTGATTAGGAGATAACAAGCAATGATAATTGCAACAATGATTTTGTAACCCACGGTATAGCTGAACAACAGAAATGGTACGAAAAAAATAAGAGTAAGTGATGGATATAAAATTGCAGGCAAATTGCCTGTGTGAATCCATGCCGAGGTGGCGTTTCCCATGTCGAAGAAGTCATGTCCAATCGGCGACATTGTCGGTATGTACTCGTTAAATTTCATTTCCATAGATGGATTAAACAGAATTGGCCCGATGAAGAACCATATGAATGTAATGAAAAAGCCCAGCAGTATCCAGGTCATGGGCGATAAATTGAAAAGATGTTTCTTCATGCGATAAAAAAAAGAATAGATCATTTTTGCCTGCAATTCTCTAGTGCGAAAATTCATGGATGGATTGTGCGTAAAAAATATTGTAGTCTGTGAGCAATGGGGACTTCTCAGGGTATCCGCAGATCTCTAGCAGGGTACCGGGCTTCGGAACAAATTGACTGGGACTTTGGATTATTTCGTTATTAAACGTTCGGTAGTCGAATGCGTAAAAGATGGACACGGGTGGGGTAGCTTTGACAGCCCAGTCGATCAGATATTGATTTGCTAAATCATGGGAATTGTGTTTATATGTGGTTAAATGGAAATATGGCATTCCATCTTGTATGGAAGAATTATCCGGAACAACATTGAAGTATGTGCCAGCATCAAGCCGGGAAATAATTGATGTTTCTCTGGCTCCACAAGTTGATGGGGGAAGTTCAGGCAAACTTCCTGCACGTTTCGCAGTATATGGCCCAATTGCAATGATTGCGATCAGTGTAAGACTATACCAGGCTGTTATTTCGCTACTTAAAGCGTTGGGATTTGGTTTTGAAACTATTTTGGCGCCTATCATATCTAAAAAAAACATCAACCCCATTGTGGGAAGTAGAGCAAATATTATTATGCTGGATGCGTATGGTCGCACTCGCGATGCGTCAGTAGGAGGCAAAAAGGGTACGGAAATCAGGATGCCAAAAACCGATACGATTACAAGCCCCGATAGCACATTGTCAGATGATTTATTTTTGAGCCAGCGATAAATCCCTAGTGCAGATAAAACATATAATCCACACTGGACTATAAAGTTGGCTGTTGTGTTTGATCCACCTGCGAATGAGAATGCGCCATAGCCCTCGACAGATAAAAAGTTCGACCAGTTATAAAGCATACCTTGAAATAATAACCCGGGATTATTTCGTATTTGTTCAAAAGCAAGTTTGTAAATCATTCCAGATTGATAAGGCTCCTGCAATTTCAGAAGCTCAGGATGCGTCTCGAAGATATAAGACCAATGTTTTCCGCCAGATGCCAGGCCATATAATGAATAGGAAAAATTTGCGAACATGGTTCCGGATGGAATAGCTAATAAACGAAATACCAGCCAATTTAACAAAAAGCCTGCGACAATCGCAGCCATCCCGCCAGCCAGAAATTGCCATGATAACCAGTTGCCCGGTCTGCGGAATACCCATGCTCCATATAAAACTAAAAATGGTAACACAAAGAACGTGCCTGCCCGTGCGATTAATGCTAATGTAAAGACAAAAATCCCCAGCCAGGTTGTAAGCAGATTCAATTTATGAAAACCGCGCCAAACAAGGGCAAAACCCAAAGCGCCCAATGCGACTCCCAGACTCTCTGACATGACAAGGCCAATGTGGAATCTGTAAAACAAAAATAGAATTAGAAGGACGAAGACGGCCGCCTCGGCTCCATGCGTTCTTTTGATTTCTAAAACCGCCAGGTAACATGCACCCGCTGTGATCGCGGTCAAGAGCGCAAGTGAAGCCATCAGGTTTCGATCGGTGATCGAAAGCAGAACCGTAAAAAGTCCGGGAAAGAGCGGACGACGCGCTGAAAAAGATGAAAAATTTTGTCCGATCGTCAGGCGGAGCGCGTCAGTGTAATAACTTGACGCGTCGAATAATGGGATGATGCCGTTGAAAACAGTCGATTGTGATTGACCCATTTTCCATAGCTCTGCCAGGGCCAAACCAAAAAATGCAAAAATTAGAGTGACTGCAAAAAATCTGCCAAGTGGACCCGGCAAACGAAATGATATGTACAGTGACAGGACAAAAATGGGGATGAATTCTGTAAAGCCGGTACGCGCTTTAAAAGTTAATAAGTCGAACACTTTTGAAGAAGCATTTGCCAAAATCAGAGAGAAGATTATTAAAGCGATGATGACGCTTATGGCGTCAAAGATTTCGGTCTTTCCCGGAAAGCCCCATCGCTGTATTGGTTTTTGTCTGAAGTTTGCAATCATTGTTGTGGAATAAACTTTAATATTTTATTAGTGGCTTGGCTCATGGCTGGTTCAGTTTATCATAAACGGATCGATTCCATTCTGCTCTGAATTCCCATTACAAAGCAGATCGGCGTCGATTTTTTAATCTGCGTCTCATTCTAAAACGTGCGGTTGTGAATCGCAGGTTATAATCTTTCCGCTTTATGAAAATCCTGACCGTTCTCACTTACTATCGTCCTCATACATCCGGCCTGACTATTTACGCCGAACGCCTGGCACAAGCCTTCGTCAAACGCGGGCATCAGGTTACGGTGATGACCACACAATATGACCCATCGTTGCCCCTCGAAGATATCATGAACGGCGTGAAGATCATCCGCGTGCCAGTCATGTTTCGGCTGAGCAAAGGCGTCATCGCGCCGACTTTCGGCTGGGTCGCCACAAAATTGGTCGCCGAGCATGATGTGGTTCAAATGCACCTGCCGCAATTCGACGCGCCCGGCGTGGCGTTTCGCGGCCGGCTTTTTGGCAAGCCAGCCGTTCTTACTTATCACTGCGATCTGCTGTTGCCGCCCGGACTGTTCAACCGCTTTGTGAATCTTGTTGTCAAGTGGCAGAACAATATGGCGGGGATTCTTTCCAACCAGATCGTGACGTATACGCAGGATTACGCCGACCATTCATCTTATCTTTCGCGTTATAAATATAAATTGCGGACGATCCTCCCGCCGGTTGAATTGCCGACGGTTGGCAAAGCCGCCGTCGAAATGTTTGCCAAAACGCATCTTCCCGGACCCGGGCCGGTCATCGGCATGGCGGCCCGCTTCGCCGCTGAAAAAGGAGTCGAAGTTCTGCTCGATGCGTTACCAGCGATTCTGAAAAAATATCCGAAGGCGCAGGTTTTGTTCGCGGGTACGTATCAAAATGTGATGGGCGAACAGGCTTATGCTGAACGCTTGATGCCGCGTATTCATGAATTTGAGTCTCAAGGCCACTGGACTTTTCTCGGCAACCTCAACCCCGAACAGATGGCGGCTTTTTATCCAAACCTGGATGTGCTGGTCATTCCATCCTTAAATTCAACGGAAGCCTTTGGCCTCGTCCAGATCGAAGCGATGATGAACGGCGTGCCGAGCGTCGCATCCGCTTTGCCGGGTGTGCGGATGCCGGTCAGGATGCACGGCATGGGGCGCGTCGCTAAAATTGGCGATGCGGCCAGTTTGGCGGAGTCCGTTATCGAGGTCCTGGCCGAACCGGAGAAATTTCGCGGCGATATTGAGTCGATCAAAAAATCCTACGATCCCGATACCGTCGCGGCTGAGTACGAAAAAATATTTGAAGGGTTGATGAAAAAATAGATGTCATTGCGAGCCGCCGAAGGTGGCGTGGCAATCCCTTATTCTCAATAAATAGGAGATTGCTTCGTCGCTGTACGCAGCTCCTCGCAATGACAGGACGCCTATGAAAGATTTTCTTTTTTTGCAATTGCGCGACCTGCCTTACTTCCGCGCATTTTTGCGCGCGATTGAATCTTCCTATTACCAGGATTTGCCGATGCCCGCGCCGATCTACGATGTCGGCTGCGGCGACGGACATTTTGCTTCGTTGACCTTCGATCAGAAAATCGACGTGGGTCTCGATCCCTGGCACGGGCCGATCCACGAAGCGAAAAAATTCGGCGCTTATAAATCTTTGGTCGAAGCCGATGGCGCGCGTTCGCCGTTTCCGTCGAATCATTTTGCCAGCGGATTCAGCAACTCGGTGCTCGAACATATTCCGCACATTGATTCGGTGCTGGCAGAAACCGCACGCGTGTTGAGTCCCGGCGCGCCGTTTTATTTTTGCGTGCCGAATACGCGTTATCTGAGCGAGCTTTCGATTTCGCATGTGCTTGGGAATGGTTATACCGAATGGTTCAGAAAGATTTCGCGCGTGGCGCACGCTGACGAGCCGCAGGTTTGGGAACAGCGTTTGGATCGCGCCGGCTTCAAACTTGAAAAGTATTGGAGCTATTTTTCGCCTGCCGCAATGCGCGTGTTAGAATGGGGACATTATTTTGGCGTCCCGTCTGTGGTTGCGCGTGTGCTGACCGGACGCTGGATCATCGCCCGCACAAAATGGAATCTCGCGCTGACGGAGGCATACGTTAAAAAATATGCCTCGCCCGAAGCGGTCGGGAACGGAACATTCACGTTCTACATTGCAAGAAAAAAATAATACGTAATACGTAAAATCCCATTATGTCTTTCGACGAAAAATATTTTAGCACACACACTTACGCCAACGTATCGTTTGCGAAATACAGCCAATATTGGTGGTCGAATCGATTCTTCGCCACGCTGGCTCGTCGTTATGGACGCTGTAATTCGCGCCTGCTCGAGATCGGGCTTGGGCTTGGACACCTCGTCGGTCAGCTCGAGGATTCGTTTGAAACCCACGGCTTGGATTTAAATCATTGGGCGGTGGCCCAGTCAAAGTCCGTGGTGAAGCGCACGATGTTGGAAACGGCCAGCGCACAAGACCTTCCATTTGATGATGAGTCGTTTGGCGTGGTCATCATCAAACATATCGTCGAACATTTGCCCAAGCCGGAACGGGCCATCCGCGAAATTAGCCGCATCCTTGAACCGAACGGAATCCTGATCCTTGCCACGCCGAATCTCGACGGCTTGCTTCGTCCGCTTAAGGGTAAGGACTGGATCGGTTTTCACGACCCGACACATATTTCATTGAAAGGTCACAGTGAATGGCTTGGCCTGATCCGCGCCGCAAATATGAAACCGATCAAAGCTTTTTCTGATGGTTTTTGGAACGTGCCGTATGTGCCGCTGATCCCGGCCTCGATCCAGAAATTTTTGTTTGGCTCGATGGGCGGCTTTCAGGCAATCACAGGATTCATTTTTGTGCCGGTGCGTTGGGGGGAAAGTGTTCTCGTCATAGCGCGCAAAACAGCTTTAAATAAAAATCAATAATAAAACGGATTGTTATGCAGGAACCATCTGTCCTTGACTTTGTAAAATCCATCTTCAAAGATTGGAATTCATTCTCGAACTTCGTCCGTTCGCTGGGTGACGAACAGCGCCGCGAAGAAATGAATCTCGCGCTGGCTGATGAAATCCATGAACCGGAACCTCAACCTGAATCCGCCGCCGCTGCAATTGCCGTAACGAAAAGTTTTCCGTGGCGATCATTGTTCGCGCTGGGATTGGCCTTGATCGCACAGTTCATGTTCGAGCCGCCAAATGTGAACACGGGTCTGGCGATCGGTTTTTATATCCTGGCTTTGGCGATGCTGGCCTGGTCCGTGCTTGAATCCGAATGGGCGCTCGCGTCACTCCAGCCTGATTTTTCGTCCAGCGATCCGCAAACTGTGCGTATTTTTTCTTTGATACTCGGCGTTGTGCTGGGCATCACGGCTTTTATTTCGCTGGGCGGAAATTTGTTCACGCCGGTCAATGTCACGTTATGGGCGCTGGCAATTATTTTTATTGTCGCTGCATTCCGGGTTCCGCGAGCGCGAACAGCAAAGACAAAAACCTCCATCGATTGGAAATGGATTGCGTTGCTGGCTGTATCCGCTGCGATCGTGATCTTCTTCCGTGTTTATCACATCCAGCAAACGCCAGCCGAGCCATTCAGCGATCATGCTGAAAAAGCTCTTGATATTTACGATATTTTGCAGGGACAGACTCATATCTTCTTTCCGCGCAATACCGGACGCGAAGCCATCGGTATGTATTGGATCGTGGTGGTTGTCGGACTTTTCAAAACAGGCATTTCGTTCCTGGCGATGAAGATCGCCACGATCTCGATGGGGTTGTTCACCCTGCCGTACATGTACCTGCTTGGTAAAGAGATCGGCGGAAAACGCGTTGGCCTGTTTGCCTTTTTCCTGTCAGGCATCGCGTATTGGCCGAACGTGATTTCCCGCATCGGACTGCGGTTCCCGCTTTATCCGTTATTTGTTGCGCCGATGTTGTTTTATCTGATTCGCGGTCTGCGCGCACGCGACCGCAATCAATTTATTCTCTCAGGCATTTTCCTTGGCCTCGGCTTGAATGGTTACACCCCGTATCGCATCGTGCCGTTCCTCGTGGCGGCGGCCTTCATCTTTTATATTTTACATGCGCAATCAAAAGGTATTCGGCGTGATGCGCTGGCGTGGTTCATCATGATCGGTTTTATATCGCTGATCATCTTCTTGCCTCTTCTGCGCTACGCGGTTGAGAACCCGGAGATGTTTTCCTATCGCGCCTTTTCGCGGCTTGGGGATGCGGGCGCTTCCTTGAGCGCTCCGTGGTATCAGTTGTTTTTCTCGAACTTGTGGAACGGCCTGCGCATGTTCAATGTCGATGACGGAAATATTTGGGTCAATTCCCTGCCGCATCGTCCGGCGTTGGATGTGATTACCGGCGCGCTGTTTTTGATCGGGATCGTGTTATTGCTGGCGCGCTATCTTCAAAAGCGCCACTGGCTGGACCTGTTCCTTTTGCTCTCGATCCCGATCCTTCAACTCCCCTCGACGCTTTCTCTGGCCTTCCCTGACGAGAATCCCGCGTTGAACCGTTCAGGCGCTGCGTTTGTTCCGGTATTCATTGTCGTGGCGCTGGCGCTCGATGGTCTGATGTCCGCTTTCGGGTCCGATAAGAAGCGCAGGATTTTCGCGTGGGCATTGACCGGCATCCTGGTCTTTGCATCCGCCTCGCAAAATTATGATCTGGTCTTCCATCAATTTGACGCGCAATTTCGCACTGGTGCGTGGAACTCATCCGAGATGGGCGCGGTCATAAAACAGTTTGGCGCAACGTATGGCGAAACGGATACGGCCTGGGTCGTGCCTTTCCCGTATTGGGTGGATACGCGCCTGCCGGGTGTTTGGGCTGGAATCCCGAACCGTGATTTTGCGATGTGGCCTGCCGATTTGCCTGGCACAGTACAATTGCCGGGGCCGAAGCTTTTTATTTTGAAGGCCAACACAAACGATCCCACTGCCAATGATCAGACCGATCTCGATACGCTCAAACAACTATATCCCAATGGACAGTTGTCTCTTCACCAATCGGCAGTGGCTGGACATGATTTCTGGGTCTTCCTTGTGGCAGGGCAATAAACTTTATTGGGCATGATCCACAGATTTCGCAGATCGAAAAAATCGGTGAAATCTGTGTAATCTGCGGATGAATTTCGACTCGTTGCTGTTCCCGCTGATGTCTAAGAACTGCTCAGTTCAAATTAATTTTTAGATGATAGAGTACAACTTGTTTATGAAGACTGAAAAATATCCCTGGCTTTACGATCTACTTCTAATTGTTGTCCTGGTGGTTGGGACATATTTGCGCGTGATCGGTTTGAACTGGGACGCGAACCAGCATTTGCATCCGGACGAACGTTTTCTCACGATGGTGGAAAGCGCTCTGCAAGTCAGAACCTGCAACGTCCCCGCGACGCCGGTCGAAGCCTGCCCGCCGGATCAGATTCATTGGCTGGGGCTTGGTGAATATTTCAATACCGCAACCTCAACACTAAATCCGCAAAACCGGGGTTATGGATTTTTCGTGTATGGCGACCTGCCGATCGTTATGATCCGCTATGTGGCCGAGTTCATGGGCCAGACCGGTTACGACCAGGTGGATTTGGTGGGGCGTCAGTTTTCCGCTCTTGGCGATCTTCTGACAATCCTGTTGCTTTACGTTATCGCTGCGCGTTTGTATAACCGCCGCGTGGCTTTGTTGAGCGCGGCCTTTTCTGCGCTGGCGGTTTTGCAGATCCAGCAATCGCATTTCTTTACGGTGGATACCGTCGCCAATTTCTTTATTTTTCTGGCGATCTATTTTGCGGTGGAAATCATTGTTCGTGAGTCAAAGGTGGAAAGACATGAGCCATCCTTGACTCAAAATTACATATTCCATCTTTTAAAAGATCCATTCTTCCTGCTTAGCCTTGGCTTTGGCGTTTCGCTTGGTCTGGCGGTTGCGTCCAAATTAAGCGCCGCGCCGCTGGCAATCCTGCTGCCGGGCGCATTTGCGTTACGTTTCGGTAAACAGTATTCAGTAATCAGTAATCAGAAACCGGCAGATGGCGATAGGCCTGATGAAAACGCACTGAATACTGAACACCGATCACTGATCACTGACGCCTGGAAACAGATCGCCGTTTACCTGGTCGCAGGCGGATTCGTTTCCATCATCACGTTCCGCATTTTCATGCCTTATGCTTTTTCCGGCATTGGTTTAAATCCGCTTTGGATCGCGAATATCAAGGAATTGGCCGGACAATCCAACGGCGATATTGATGTTCCGTTCGCGCTTCAATGGGCACGGCGAACCCATTTATTCTCGTTTGATAACCTGACCGTTTGGGGACTTGGCATTCCGCTTGGAATTTTGGCATGGGCCGGAGTTATTGTCATGGCGTGGCGCATCGTCAAGGGCGAGTGGAAACATATTCTCCTGTGGAGTTGGACGGCGCTTTTTTTCATCTGGCAATCGCTGGCTTTCAACCCGACCATGCGTTATCAACTGCCGATCTATCCGCTGTTGTGCATGATGGCGGGGTGGTTGGTGATTTATTTGTGGGATGAAGGAAGGAAGAAGAAAGAAGAAAGATGGTCCTTTATCTTTCATCTTTCCTCTTTATTGGTCGGTGGAATCGTTCTTGTCCTGACTTTCGCCTGGGCCTTTGCTTTTGCAGGAATTTATACCCGGCCGGTTACGCGCGTGGCCGCCACTTATTGGATCTATCAAAATGTGCCAGCCGCGATCAACCTGCATATCCAAACTGCAGACGGAACGACCTATCAACAGCCTTTGACTTTCCCAACCAACGGAAGTATTCAAAATGGGGCTCCCTACGCTTTGCCGTTTACGGCCAATGCCAGCGGCACGTTGACGGATGTTTACTTCCCGCACATGACCGCCGTCGGCGCGCTCACGCCTCAGACTTTGAGCGTGTCGTTTGCCCTTCAGCCGGGTGCAACGCCCGATCAGACTCTTGCAACATCCTCGCTGACATCTGACTTTGCTTTTGGTTCTGATGTACGCGGCAGGGAATATACTTTAAAACTTGACCGTCCGCTGGTGTTGAACAAAGGCCAGCAATATTTTCTGAATGTGGAAACGACCGGCGCGGTAACGCTGGTTGGCGACTCGCCGATCAACGAAACAGACTGGGATGACGGCCTGCCTTTGCGTCTTGGCGCTGAAGGTTACGATGGCTACGGCGGACTTTATCCGGGCGGACTCAATCTGCAAATTTACTGGGATGACAATGCCGATAAACTGACGCGTTTTGTCACCACGTTGAGCCAGGGCGATTACATTTTCATGTCGTCCAATCGTGAATGGGCCTCGGTCACGCGTATCCCTGAACGTTATCCGCTGACCACTGCTTATTACCGCGCATTGCTGGGCTGCCCTGCGGATAAGGATGTCATCTGGTGCTATAACGTCGCCAGGCCGGGACAGTTCCAGGGCCAGCTTGGATATAAACTGGTGGCGGTCTTTGAATCCTTTCCAACGATCTCCATTCCAGGCATTGGAACGTGGCAGGCCAACGATCAATTCGCCGAAGAGGCCTTCACGGTTTACGATCATCCGAAAGTTTTGATCTTCCAGAAACAACCTGATTTCAACGCCGCCAAAGTGCAGATGATTCTCGGCGCGGTGGACTTGAGCAATGTCGTTCATCTCACGCCGAAGCAGGCTGGCAGTTACAAAAGTTTGATGCTTTCCCCGAGCCGCGCGGCCCAGGAGCAGGCAGGCGGAACGTGGTCGCAGTTATTTAACTATGATTGGATACAAAATAAATATCCATTCATCGGGTTGATCATCTGGTATCTATTCATTTTTATTCTCGGACTGGTTACGTATCCGATCGTCCGCATGGCATTCCCCGGACTGGGAGACAAAGGCTATCCGCTTTCGCGTGCGCTGGGACTTGTGATCTTCGGCTACCTCGCGTGGCTGAGTGGATCTGCCGGCGTGCCGAACACGCGATTAACTGTCGGCGTGGTGTTTGCTGTTTTAGCGGCGACCGGTTTGGGTCTGGGTTGGATGCGCCGCGCTGAGCTGCGCGCAGAATGGAAGTTGCGTCGAAATTATTTCCTGATGGTCGAGGGAGTCTTCCTCGCATTCTTCCTCTTCGACCTGCTCATCCGCATCGGCAATCCTGACCTGTGGCATCCGGCCAAGGGCGGCGAGCGTCCGATGGATTTTTCATATTTCAACGCCGTGTTGAAGAGCACGACTTTCCCGCCGTATGATCCGTGGTTCGCGGGCGGATATATCAATTATTATTATTACGGCTTCGTGCTGGTGGCGATGCCGGTCAAGCTGCTTGGCATTGTGCCGACCATTGCATACAATTTTATTTTGCCGACATTATTTGCAACGACGGCTTTGTGTGCGTTCTCGATCGGTTGGAACCTGGTTGAAGGTTCAAGGTCAAATGTTGAAAGTTCTGAACCTTCAACATTCAACCTCCCACTGATTGCCGGCTTGCTTGCGGCTTTGTTGATGGTGGCGCTTGGCAACCTTGGCACGCTGCGGATGTTGTATCAGGGCTTCGAGCGCATGGCCGCGCCAGGCGGCATCATCGACAATGCGAATCTTGTGCAACGTTTTATCTGGGCATCTGAAGGATTGTTCAAAGCCATCGCGGGGCAGGCGCTTCCTTACGGACGAGGCGACTGGTACTGGAATCCGAGCCGGGTTATTCCGCCCGGGCCGGGCAACGAGATCACCGAATTCCCGTTCTTCACTTTTGTGTACAGCGATCTGCACGCGCACATGATGGCGATGCCGCTGGCTTTGATGGCGCTGGCCTGGGCGCTTTCGATTATCAAAGGCCGTCGCACTTCGTGGCTTTCGCTTCTGATCGGCGGGTTGATTATCGGCGCGTTGTATCCGACCAACCTCTCGGATATTTATACTTATCTTCCGATTGGTTTTGCCGCGCTTGCTTATTCGCTTTGGCGTTACGGAAC
>JAJYOH010000189.1 GCA_021796315.1 Chloroflexota bacterium | reverse complement strand
ATCTCCTGCCGACTCATAATAGCGGCATCAATCGAATCGGCATTGGAAAATTCGGCGGACAGCGCCAGGTGATCGTAGCCGATGGCTCCAACATCGAAGTCAGCAAAGTAAATTTCAGTTCACTGCCGGGCTTCCAATATACGCCGCTGATCGTCGGCGTCATTCTTTCAGCGGCGATCCTGATCATTGCGGCAATCCTGGCGTCCATTCCGCAGAAACCGGAATTGAAAGTTTCGTTCGAGGATAAAAGCCAGCAAAGCCTGGAGGCTGAACGGCGCATGTTGAAGGAAAGCATTGCTGATGTTGAACGCCTGCGTCAATCGGGCGAAGTGACCGGCGACGCATATCTGGCGCGGCTGAAAAGTCTGCGCGCGGACCTGGCACAAAATGAAGCCGCCTTCAAGACCGCAGGTATTCCAATAAAAACAGAAACTTTCCAATGCCCGAATTGCGGAGGAACTCTGCAACTCGGCATGGACAAATGTGAATACTGTGGACAGGTTATTCTGAATTAATGCTTTACGCAGCATTACAAGCAAAAACTGCGCCTTTGAGCGCAGTTTTTGCTGCCAATTGTTTTGAAGAATTTTACTGAACGTCGAATTGCCATTCAGCGACATTCTCCCCGTTCAAGTCAACATCAACTTTCATAAGCGCCTTACATCTGTTTGCCCATCCAAAAACATCTTCACTGACTGCCTATTTAACATAGAAAGGCACTTCGCCAGTCTTCACGCCGTTTAAATATATTTCCACTTTGTAACTACCTGCCGGCCATTGACCGCCGCCAGTTGCCTTCAAATTAAAGTGAAGATTCTTGATGCCGCCCGTATACGCGTAATCGGATACATTGAGCAGAGTGTTTGGAGTGACGCCAGCCACATTTACAGAATACCATTTCGCTTGAATAACAGCGCCGGCCTGAATAGAACCCAAATCAAGAAACACAACAAATTGTTGATTGGGAGAATATATGATAGCCTGCTCCGCCCCGGTCTCATCGGTGGTCATGCGAATATTTGAAATTGGCGGAGCAGTCGGCCCCGGAGTTTGCACGCTGATCTGAACGGTGTACGGCAAAGCCGGAACATCGCAGGCCTGCATGGACGCAGCGAGAGCCGCCAAAACCATCAGCAAAATAAATTTGCTTACGTACTTCATGATATGTATCCTCTTCAAAAAATGGAATCGGCTATCGTGGAATTACGAAAATGGTTTAGCTGTCCTGTACCTCCACGTAGATTCGCTTATTGGCCGCACCCTTGCTTTTGTAATCAACGATGCGGATGAAGCCGACCTCGGACGTGTTCTTCACATGCGTCCCGCCATCGGCTTGCAGGTCAAGGCCGACGATCTCAACGGTGCGGACCTGCTGGATTCCTTCGGGCAGGAGATTGATCTTGGTGCGAATCAGGTCCGGGATTTGAAAAGCTTCCTCGCGCGGCAGGATCTTTACCCGCACATCGCGTCGGGCCCGGACCTCGACATTGACCGCCGCTTCGATGACCGACACCAACTCTTTTTGCAAACGCTCGAATTCAAAGTCCATGCGGCCTTTGAGCGGCTCCATATCCCCTCCGGTGACAAGCGCGCCGTAATCGCGAAAGACGGTCCCGCATAAAATGTGCATGGCGGTATGAGTCCGCATCAATTTATAGCGGCGATTCCAATCGACCTCACCATGTACAGTCGTACCAACAGCGGGAAGGTTACTATCCAAAAAGTGCAAAACGTCATCGCCCACTTTCTTCACTTTAACGACATTTGCCCCCGCCAGTTTTCCGATATCGTTGGGCTGTCCGCCGCCTCCGGGGTAGAAAGCAGACCGGTCGAGCGCGACCGCTTTCTCGTCCGGGAAAGACGCGGTAACAACTGCATCGAATTCCTTTAAGTATGCGTCCGTTTGATAAAGCAATTCAGTCATGATCCGTTTCTCCTTGAAAATAGTTTACAACAAAATGGGACATCCATCCAGAACCGATAATCAGCCAAGATTAGCATTTGATTAGAGTCTGATTACCCACTTGACTTGGCTCTTCAAATTATTGTATAGTAATCATCGGTATCAACCGGGCACTGCCGCCCCGCGGCGCTGTGCCCTTTGTTTCGTCATTTTTCAATTTATAAGGAGTACCAATGATTCGAGTTGAGGGTCTCACCAAAGATTACGGAGCGCGCCGCGCTCTCTCAGACCTAAGCTTCGAAGCCGGGCAAGGCGAAATCGTGGGGTTTCTCGGACCCAACGGCGCAGGTAAGACCACCACCATGCGCATCCTGACCGGTTACATGCCGCCCACCGATGGCTCCGCTGTCGTCGCCGGGTACGATGTAGTTACAGAATCGCTTGAGGTTCGCAAACGGGTTGGATATTTGCCGGAAACCGTGCCCCTCTACACTGACATGAGGGCCGTGGAATATCTAAAATTCATGGCCGACTTGCGCCAGATACCCGATTCAGCAGACCGCGCCTTTGAGACTCTTGAAATGGTTGGGCTTGAAAGCCGCGCCAACAGTTTCATCAGCAGCCTTTCAAAAGGTATGCGCCAGCGTGTTGGGCTGGCTCAAGCCCTGATCCACCAGCCCGAAGTCTTGATATTAGATGAACCAACCATCGGCCTTGACCCTGGCCAAGTGGTGGAGATCCGCAATGTGATCCGCGAGATCGGCAAACAGCGCACCGTTTTACTTTCGACGCACATCCTTTCGGAAGCACAGCAAATTTGCGACCGCGTCCTGATCATCAACAAAGGCAAGATCGTCGCTGAAGACACGCCTGAGAATCTGCAGGCACGGCTGGTCGGCTCGGAACGCGTATCTCTGCGCGTGCGCGGCGACTCGGATGGCCTGTCGAAACTTCTGCTCAAGATCAAGGGTATACAAAATGTGGATAACGCGCCTGACGGCTCTGTGGAATTTCAATTTGCACCCGGGCAGGATGTCCGCCCGCAGGTCGCCAAGGCCGTTGTTACTTCCGGTTATGAATTGCTCGAGATGCGTCCCGTCGGTATGAGCCTCGAAGAAATCTTCCTGGAGCTGACCCGCGAAGATGTCCATCACGGTAAAAAATAGAGGTTGAGATGAGAAACATCTGGACAATTGCACGTCGTGAATACAATCATTATTTTACAAGCCCCATTGCATACGTGGTGGCTTTTGTTATTCTATTGACGCTTGGCTTCATTTTCGGCCTGGTCGTTTATGGCGCGTCCCAGGCCGCGATACAGGGCGGGTTTGGCGGCGGGGCGCCCACCGCTCCCGGCATCGACTGGCTGGGAAGCACCTTCAACTTCCTGTTAATGCTCACCATTCCTGCGTTGACCATGCGGCTTGTGTCAGATGAAAACCGCACAGGCACCATGGAACTTTTACTGACCGCTCCCTTGCGAGATTGGGAACTTATCATTGGAAAGTGGCTGGGCGGCTTTCTATTCGTTCTGACCATCCTGGTTGTCACATTGATATATCCAATTATCCTCAACAGCCTTGAAACGCCGGGGCTTGATCAACGCTTGATGATGGCAACTTACCTGAGTGTAATTCTTCTGTCTGCGGCCTACCTTGCCCTGGGTGTCGGCATTTCATCCATTTTCAGCAACCAGATCGCGGCCATGTTCGCAACTTTGGGGTTGTTCATTTTCCTATGGTGGTTGATCGGTTTTCCCGCCAGTTATTTCCAAAGCAGCGCGGATGTATTCAACTACCTGAGCACAACCACACATCTCAACTCCATATATAATGGCACGCTCAACCTTTCCGACATCGCTTATTTCCTCAGTCTCACCGCGCTTGGTCTGTTTACAGGCACAGCCGCAATTGAAACCCGAAGGTGGAACTAATGGCTAACAAAAAGAATACACCTGCGCGCTACGCGTTCATCGGGCTGATCGTAGCGCTACTGGCCTGTGTTGCGACCGGCCTGTTGGCGCTCGTCAAAGGCGCAACAGCCCTTTCGATCTATAAACCGGATGCCGCCCAAACCAACGCCATCAACATTTGGCTGGGCGTCAGCGCCTTGTTGATCGTTCTGGGCCTCGCCATTTACGGCATCCTCGCTCCGGATAAAGTGCGCCGTTTCTTCACCGGACGCCAGGCCCGCTACGGCTCGAACAGCCTGATCCTGACCCTGGCCTTTGTGGGCATCATTTTCGTCATTAACGTTCTGGTTTTCCAGAATCCGAAATCATGGGACTTGACCGAAGATAAACAACACACCCTCGCCCCGGAAACAATCCAGGCGCTCTCCACGTTACCGGAAAAAGTTACCGCCCTGGCATTCTACACACAGACCAATTCAAGCGCATCCACTGCCAGCCAGTTGCTCACCGACCTTAAGTCCAACAGCAAGGGCAAATTTGATTTCAAATTTATCGACCCAAATTCCGATCCCGTTTCAGCCCGCCAATACGGCATCACCAGCGACGGAAAAATCGTGCTGACCATGGGCGACAAAAAAGAGATTGCCGCATCTGCTTCTGAGAATGATCTGGTAAACGCCATGATCCGCCTGCTCAGCCCGGAACAACGCGTGGTGTACTTCCTCACTGGTCACGGTGAACCCGATATCAACGCTACTGACAGCAAAGGTTATGCGCGTGCCCGCCAGACGCTGGAAAGCAAAAATTACACTGTCAAAACTTTGAACCTGGCCGCGGAAAACAAGATTCCCGCTGATGCAAAAGTTATTGTCATTGCCGGGGCGGCGAATCCGCTGCTCGATCAGGAAGTTTCCCTGCTCAAGTCGTACGTCGACAAAGGCGGCTCGCTCGTCGTTCTGGAAGATCCTACGTTGTTCACCAATATCGGAACGAATCCCGATCCATTGGCTAACTATCTGTCAAGTGCGTGGGGTATCACTCTCGACAATGATTTGATCATAGATCAAACTTCCAATCAGCCAATCTACGCGATCTCGGCCTCATACAACAGCACAAGTCCCATCACCCAGCACCTGACCGCAGTGACTGTCATGCCGCAGGCACGCAGCCTAACTCTCAGCAAGACTGCTCCACAAGGCGTAACGCTGACAGGCCTGATTCTCACATCCCAACAGGCTTGGGGCGAAACGGATCTTGCCGGAATCAAGAACAACCAGACTCCTACTTTTGATGCGGCCACCGATTTTGCCGGCCCGCTGACTCTTGCGGCAAGCGGCGAGAACGCAACCACCACCGGACGCGTCGTGGTTTTTGGCAGTTCGATCTTTGCAACTGACCAGGGCTTCGACGCCTATGCCAACGGAGATATGTTCGTCAATTCTGTGGACTGGTCCGCAAAACAAAGCAATCTGGTCAACATTACCACTCATCAACCTATTACCCGCACCTTCAATCTGCCATCACAACTTCAGATTCTCATCATCTTGCTGGCCGCCGTGATCGTCATTCCCGGATTGGTTGTGGCGGCAGGTGTGGCTACATGGGTAGCACGCCGGAGACAAAGTTAATTATGGCAAGCAAAAAGACAACATCATCGCGCCGTACTTCAAGCGCGTCAAAAAAGGCCAGCTCAACGCCAGCAAAGCCAGCCTTTTCCACGCCACGCCCGCGCGAGGAAAAGCCGGTTATCAGCGCAACAACATGGATCACACTTCTGGTTTTGGTTCTCGTGGCCGGCTTTGCCTACCTTTTCAATCAACAAAAAGCCAAACAGCAGGCAGCGGCCACTCCAACTCCCGGAACGGCCATGCTGTTCTCATCCGCCGAGGGCCAACCGAGCGATATCAAAATCGAATCTTCAACTGGCACATCAGTTGAAGTAGCTCGCAACGACAAGGGCGTATGGGTGTTGAAAGCACCGACACAGGCCGATGCGGATCAAGCATCTGCGGAAGCCGCCGCAACACAAATCGGCGCATTGCAAGTGGTCGGTGACGTTCAACTTGGCCTGGATATTGTCGGGCTGGATAAACCAGCCGACACCATCACATTGACCTTCACTGGCGGCAAGATACACAAATTGACTGTCGGTTCGGTTAACCCGATCCAGACCGGTTATTATGTTCAACTGGATGGAAGCAAAACACAAATCGTGGATAAGCCGGGCCTCGATGCAATACTTTCCATGCTAACCAAGCCGCCTTATGCGGCAACTGCGACGCCCGCCGTTACAGACACTCCAACCGCAACAGCCACGCCGGAAATAACGCCAACGTCGGCTGAGGCCGCGCCCACGGCCGCTGTAACGGGAACCGCTACAAAGTCGCCGTAAGAGGCAGAACAGAAAACACATCTTTATAACGAGAATATAAATATCCTTGCAAAACAAACAAGGTATTGATTTTCGTATAAAAAAAGTGTATTCTGAATTCAAATTCAGAAATTGGATGAGTGAGAATGGATGTAGAGAAAATTATTATCGTTGACGAGGAAGAAGAATTTCCCGCAATCGCCCGACTGATCGAACTTGGCCGCCAAAAATCTTACGTTACACTCGACGACATACTGCATTTCTTCCCGGAGGCCGAACAGGATGTAGAACAACTCGAAGAAGCTTTTTCGGCCCTGCTTAGCGCGGGGATTCCTTTCGTTGAGGATACAACGCCAGGCGAGCCGACCGAGGATGAACTGGTCGCCGTGGAAGAGACCGAGATCGAACCTGAGCCCGATCTTTCCCTCGACGATTATCTTGCCAACATAGAC
Organism: Chloroflexota bacterium; assembly: GCA_021796315.1. Next base: position 3,113 of record JAJYOH010000189.1, on the reverse strand, counting down.
ACAGACGACACGATTGGTTTATATCTCAAAGAGGTCAGCCGCGTCCCGCTTTTGACCGCTATCGAAGAAGTGGAACTGGCCCAACGCATCGAACGCGGGCGCATGTCGCGCGAGGAACTTGCCAAAGGCAACGCCAACGCCCGGCGCCGGCTCGAGTTACGCAAACTTATCGAAGACGGCTGGGCGGCCCGCGAGCATTTAATCACCGCAAACTCGCGCCTTGTGATCTCGGTCGCCAAAAAATATATGGGGCGCGGCGTTCCCTTCCTTGATTTGATTCAGGAAGGCAACATTGGTTTGATCCGCGCCACGAAGAAATTCGATTATCGCCGCGGGCACAAGTTCTCAACTTATGCAACGTGGTGGATTCGCCAGGCTGTGACACGCGCCATTGCCGACCAGGGGCGCACGATCCGCGTGCCGGTACACATGGGCGATCAGATCAATAAACTGTTACGCGTCCAGCACCAACTTACGCAGCGTCTCGGACGCGAGCCATCGGTGGAAGAATTGGCCGATGCACTGGACGTACCGCCGAAAAAAGTGGAGAACATGATTCAGGTTGCGCGTCGTCCGCTTTCACTGGAGACGCCAACCGATGACGAGGAAGATTCGGTGTTGGGTGATTTCATCGAAGACGACGAAGCGCCTCCGCCCGATGACACTGCCACCTACAATCTTTTGCGTGAGCACCTTGGCGAAGTGTTGAACGGCCTGCCGCCGCGCGAGGTCCGCATTTTACAATTGCGCTACGGCCTGCTCGATGGACAGGCATACACTCTTGAGGAAGTGGGACGCAAAATGGGCGTGACGCGCGAACGCGTGCGCCAGATCGAAGCGCAGGCGTTGAGCCGCTTGCGCCATCCATCCATCCGGCGCAAGCTGCGCGACTACCTCGGCGAGTAAAACATCTTCATGACAAAAGGCGACACGTAACGTGTCGCCTTTTTATTTTATGTACAATTGACTCATGTCCCGATATCTTTTCCCACACCTGCGTGATTTAGTTTTTGCGATTATCTTCATCGGCTCACTATTGCTCGGCCTTCGTTTGTTGAATGGGGATTTGGGACGCCATCTTACCGTCGGCAGAATCATTCTCGACACGCATCAAATCCCGACCCGGGACCTGCTCTCGTTTACGATGGCTGGTCAGCCCCGACCGCCCTACGAATGGCTGGCCCAGGTTCTTTTCGCATTCGCTTATCGCCTGCTTAATTTGGATGGCGTGGTTCTGTTGGCCGCGCTTATTATTGCCGTAACATTTGTATTGGTTTATACGGATTCCGTGCAGCGCACCAACGCGCCGCTCATTTCGCTCATGCTAACGGTTTGGGCCGCGCTCACATCCAGCCTGCACTGGCTGGCACGCCCGCATATATTTTCGTTTTTGCTTTTTGCGGTTTGGGTTGGACTGCTTGAACGATTTCGTAAAGGAGAGAAAGTTCCGTTATGGGCTTTCCCTGCCCTAATGCTCATCTGGGCCAATACGCACGGCGGATTCATCTTCGGTCTGCTGGCGTGGCTGGCATATTTTGCCGGATGGATTTGGGAGTATTTCCGCAAGTCGACTGCCTGGCAGCCAATGAAACAGTTCATGCTGGCTGGCGGCGCATCTTTAATCGCAACAATAATCACGCCCGACTTATGGGGTAATTGGCAGGCAATACTAAATAACAACAGCCCATACATTCTCAGCCGCACCATTGAAACAAACCCACCCAACCTCAGCGCCCCAAATATTTGGCCTTTTACTGGATTATTAGCGTTGGCAATTATTCTTTGGCTTCTGCAAATAAAGAAAGTCAAGGCCAGTCACAGTTTTCTCCTGGCAGGATTGGCATTGATGAGTCTGGTCATGGCGCGTAACATTCCATTTTTTGCCATCGCCGCCGCGCCAATATTGTCCGATTGGATAAAACAAACTCTTGCCAGGTTCAATTATTGGTTCAAACTCGAGAATGGCTTTGGAAATATAGACCAAACCCTGCGCGGGTTTTTCTGGCCGTTGATGATTTTTCTAATAGCCGCAGGAATATTTATATTTCATTACGTTGAAACGCATAATACAATTAACCAGTTCAGCGCGCAGGAATATCCAGTGCAGGCCGCGGACTGGATGGAAATGCACCCATCAAACGGCAACACTTTTAATGATTTCAACTGGGGCGGATATTTGCTCTACCGGCTATGGCCGGGACAACGGGTCTTTATCGATAGCCAGAGCGATTTCTACGGCGAGGCATTGACCCGTCGGAGCGAGGCAATATTAAACGGCGACCCCAATTGGGAGGCCGCGTTAAGTCAATATAACGTGAGCCGGATCATCGTCCCGCGCGAAGCGGGATTGGCGCAAGCCGCGAGTCAAAGCGCGGGCTGGAAAATCGCTTACGAGGACAACCTCGCAGTTATTTTCGTCAAAAAATAAAACATAACCAATGTTACAAAGCGGACAATGAATTCAACCAACACCAACTTTCCCCAAAGATTATTGAATGATCAAAAAGCAGTTTTCCTTGGCGTGCTTCTGCTCGCACTAGTCGTCCGATTATTCGGAATTATTTCACGACCCATCTGGTACGACGAGTCCTTCTCGATCTTGTTTTCGGAGAAAGGTCCGGCCGCAATGATGGCCGGGACACTGCCAGCGGCGGGCGCGGCGGCAGAAGAACATCCGCTGGCTTATTACACAATGCTCTGGCTGTGGATGAAAGTTTTCGGCGAGTCGCTCGTTGCCGTGCGGATACTTTCCATCGCGGCCGGGTTGGGCACAGTTTGCGCGGTCTATCTTTTAGCGCGCGAATTATTCGATGTTAAAACCGCACAAGCCGCCGGGCTTTTCATGGCGCTATCGCCATTTCAAGTTCACTATTCACAAGAAATTCGAATGTATGTATTTCTGGCTTTTTGGCTGACATTGGCAACATATGCTTATTGGCGCGCCGCGCAGTCAAGACATTGGTTTTGGTGGATAGGCTTCGCCATCTTCGCCGCACTGGCTCAATACACTCACAATCTGGCCGCATTCTACTTGATCGCCCTGGCATTATGGCCTTTGATTACAAGAGATTGGCGAAATTTAAAGGCAGTCACTTTTGCAGGATTTCTGGCGG
>JAJYOH010000188.1 GCA_021796315.1 Chloroflexota bacterium | reverse complement strand
GAAGGGTCCAACAGGAACTTCTTGCAACTGGAATTCGCTCATGGCTATTCCTTGGCGTAGGGCTTGCGCAGGTCAATTTCTTCAAAGTTAAAAGTGAACTGCGGTTCTTCATAACCCAGCGGAAAATCTTTTCGCAATGGGTGATCTTTAAAATCTTCGGGCATCAAAATACGGCGCGGATCGGGATGACCTTCGAACTCGATGCCGAACATATCGTAGACTTCGCGCTCGCGCCAGTTCGCGGCCTGAAAGAGTCGGGTCGCGGTCGGGACGACCTTGGGCTGGCTCCCGTTTACTGGAACTCTCAATTGTACTGACAGATTCTGCGTCAGCGATGTGAGTTGATAGATCACGTGAAAGCGCGGCGTTTCCTGCGGCCAATAATCCACAGCCGTCAGCGTGGAGAGCAACGCGAAATCATGGTGATCTCGCAGAAGTCTCAACGCTTCGATGATTTGCTCCGCTTTGACAAATACATGCGCTTCACCGCGAAATTCTTCAAACGTCGCTCCGAACTTTCCTTGCAAGGCTTGCACGATCTTTTCGAGTTTATTGTCCATGAAACTACCTACTTATCGTAGTAGCGACTTAAGTCGCTACTACATTTGTGTTATTTACTATGCTTTCACCAAATCCTTGAATTTCTCGGCCCTGACCTTTTCATGCAGTGTCATCACGCCATGGATCAAAGCCTCGGGGCGCGGCGGGCAACCTGCCACGTACACGTCCACAGGCACGACCTCATCCACACCTTGAAAGATGGCATAGTTATTGAAGACGCCTCCGCATGAGGCGCAATCGCCCATGGCGATCACCCACTTCGGTTCCGGCATCTGATCGTAGAGTCGGCGCAGAACCGGCCCCATTTTGCGCGAGACGCGTCCGGCAACGATCATCAGGTCCGATTGGCGCGGGCTGGGACGCATCAACTCCATCCCGAAGCGGCTCATGTCATAATTGGCCGCCTGCGCCGCCATCATTTCAATGGCGCAACAAGCCAGACCGAATAACATCGGCCACATGGCATTGGTACGTCCCCAATTCACAGCGGCTTCAAGCGTAGTCGTGACCACACCCATATTCGCAAGCTTTTGTTCTACTCCCATTCCAACGCTCCTTTCTTCCACGCATAAATGTAACCAACCAGTAAGATAACGATAAAGACGGCCATTTCAGCCAGCCCGAACAAACCAAGCTGACGGAAAACGACCGCCCACGGCAGGAAAAAGATGACTTCGATATCGAACAGGATGAACAGCACCGCGATCAAATAAAAGCGCACAGGCATTCGCCGCGTGCCTGGACCAATAGGCACCATGCCCGATTCGTACGGCTCAGACTTGACAGCGGATTTTTTCTTCGGTCCGAACAATTCCCCCAAACCGATCGCGATCAGGGCGATCACGATAGCAATCACAATCATCACGCCAATGGCAATGTACTCAAATAACATAGACACCTCGAGGCAGTACGTCCGCGTGCAAGGTTGTGCAGGATTGCACACTGGCAACGAAGTATATCATAAGAGGATTCGAGTTACCAGACAAGTGTGTCACATTTCACAAAAATTGACGATAATGGTCATATTAGGAAAAGTCGTGTAGGATAAAACTTGAGCCAAAACAAAATCAACTTGTGAATATTATCACCATCTACTTGTGACATTTGATAATGCCCTTATTTTTGTTCGTGCTGTATTATGAATGCGGAGACGGATTAAAGACACCTCCAAGATGCTCCTCCCTGTCTCCTCCTTTGGCGAAAGCCTCCGCTGGGTCTCCTTCCCGGCGGAGGCGTGTTTTATAACATCAGCGCCCTGCCATAATTATTGACAGGGCGCTGAGTAAATGATGTTATACGCTGCTAAGGCTCAACTGCAGGCAGGACAACGAAAAACGAAGCGCCTCGCCCCAAGGTTGACTCTACCCATACGCGGCCATGATGGCTATCGACAATGGATTTCACAATGGCAAGTCCGAGGCCGGTGCCTCTCGTCTCTGCCACATTACTGCCGCGGTAAAACTTTTCGAAGATGCGGCTTTGTTCTTCACGTGGAATACCAGGCCCATTATCTGTCACTTTCAGAATTACCTCACTCCCTGTGGTGCTGATTTGCACGTCAATTTCACCGCCTTCAGGTGCATATTTGATGGCATTGCCAATCAAGTTTTCGATCATTTGGCGGAGGCGAATAGGATTGGCGCGCAGGGCAGGCAGTGAAGGCACTATTTCCTGTTTGAGATGAATATTCTTCTTTTGGACCAAAGAGTCGAGCAAACCCAGCGAGTATTGCAGAACGTTTTCCAATTGGACGGTTTCGCGGCGCGTGTCAAAGCCAGATTCGAGTCTGCCCAGGTCGAGCAAATCATTGACCAACGTGGTGATATTCTGGACACTTCCCTGAACACGATGCAAAAATTCTTTCTGCTGGTCCGTTAGCGGCCCCACGCGTTCGACGAGTTCTGTGTAGCCCAACACAGCAGTTAACGGAGAACGCAGATCATGCGACACGGTATGAACGAAATCGTTCTTCATCTGGTCCAGCCGTTTGAGATAAGTTATATCTTGCATTGTGATGGCCGAACCAATTTTTGGGATGAGCGTATGTTGGGCATTGAACACGCGGCCATCATCGAAATTGATCTCGTAATATTTGACCGCGCTTTTAGCGGACTTGGCCAACATGGCGCGCAGGTCGGGATGGGAGATCACATCTGCAACCGGCCTGCCGCCGAGATTGGAATCTCCAAGCGCAAACACTTCGCGGGCCACGCGGTTGGCAAGCATGATATGTAAGCTGTCGTCGAGAACGATTACGCCGTCTTCAATATTTGTAATGATGGATTCCAAGCGCGCCTGCTCGGCCTCCGAGATGGAAGCGCGCTTTTCGAGGGATGTGGTCGTCCGTTTGACTTCGCGGCGGATCCAGTCGCCGAGGCGCCGGGCGCGCGCCAAAGCTTTTTGAACGGCGGCCACTATATCGTCCATTTTGAGAGGCGGATAAAGATATCCACTTAATCCAGCTGTTAATACAGCCTTGGCCAATCCAGTTGTATCTTTATCGGCAAACAATAGAACCGGCAGGGTGGGAAAACGATCTAATTGCCCGGCAGCAATCTCAATACCGTTCCTGTTGTCGAATATCTCGCCGATCAACAAGAGCACGGGGGACGATTCATCCAGTGCCCGAACGAGACCCTCGTAGTCATGGACGACAGCCACATCGTAATCCACGGCCTGCAAAGCGCGTACCATCAGATGAAACGTTTGAGACTCATCAAGAGCAAGGAGGATTAATTCGCGGTTCGCCATGAAAGTTATCCTACTTTCTCCACATAAGGCGGGATGGTTTTTTCAGCCGCACGCGAAAGTCTTTGCAAAGAGTTTTGAATGGTTTTCAAAGCCTGCTCTTGTGGGCCGCTCAACGGGCCGGACGCGCCGGAAACCAGGGCGTCCAATGGATACATCGAAACCTGCATTTCCTCACGAATGGACTCACGCAAGGTTTCAAGCATGGCATCACGCGTTTTTTCGTTGAACCGTGCGGCCTCGGCGGTTTGCTCGATGGTTCGGAACAGACGCGAATTGACCAGCGAGATGGACGCAAAATCCGCCACGGCTTCGAGTAGACTCTGCGCCGATCTATCGATCTCACGATCAGCCTTGCGGACAACGAGCAGCAAACCGATCACTTCGTTCTGGATTTTCAGGGGCACGACCGCCGCAGATTTTCCCAAGGCGGCTACTTTGAATTTTTCGAGCGGCGTGCCGTTTATGGTTAAAGATTCGCCTGAAAATGCCGCCAGCGAACTGATGTCATTGTCCAGCGGTTGATTGAGTTTCTTTGCCCAGCCATCCGGCAGGTTGCGGGATGCTGTCAAACGATAATTCCTGGTTTTGTCATCCCGCAGCATCAACCAACCGATGTCCCCTTCTGAAACCTGCAACGCGCCCTCGACGATCCGGTCAAAAAGTTGCCGCTGGTCAGTGATGGAAATGATGGTCTTCCCAATCGAAAGGATGGTTGTCCATTCGCGCAGTTTACGCTGGAGTTCCTGGTTCGTGGACTGCAGTTGCTGGTCGAGCAGGAGACGGGCGCGAGTTGCGCGGGTCTGCTGGAGTGAACGTTCAATTACGTGCGCGATCTCCACATCCCGCGATGGCCAAAAGACCACGTCAACTGCGCCAAGCCTGAAAGCCTGAATAACGCTTTGTTCCTGTCCCTTTTCGGCCAGGATAACCAGCGGCGCTCTAATGCCCTGCGAAGTCAGCGCGGCCAGCAGGTCTTTGCCGCTCAAGCCTGGCAGGTTGAGATTTGCAATGATCAGATCAGGAGGAGTTTGAACCGCCTGTTTTATCGCTGAAGCAGCGTCACCAACGACAATAACATGATATCCAAGCGGTTTGAGAGCCTGTCGGGCGATCAACCCACTGACATCGGGATCACTTTCAACAACGAGAATTCGTTCCCCGGAAGCCGCCATATTATATGCCTGGTATATCCTAATATTTTTATTCAGTAAACCATGGTTCGGGCAACCCACGGGCTGCTGCATTTGAATCTGTATAATTCTAACGCAAAAAAGCCCCGGCAGCCCGCACAAGGTGGATTACAATTACACTGCGAAATGACTGAACACGTTGACTTCCAAAAATATCGCATTGCGGCTGTGATCCCTGCTTTTCGTGTGCAGGACGAGATCGAGTCTGTGCTGCGCGGATTGCCGCCCTACATCAAGAATATCATTGTGGTGGATGATGCTTCGCCGGATCGCACCTCGGACCTGGTAGCGGCTCTCGTTAAACGCGACCGCCGCGTCGTCCTGATTCGACACGAGCGTAATCAAGGCGTGGGGGGCGCGATGGTCAGCGGTTTCCGCAAGGCACTCGAACTCGGCGCGCAGATCGTCGTCAAAATAGATGGCGATGGCCAGATGGACGTCAGCCGCCTCCCCGATCTGTTGATGCCGCTCATTCAAGGCAAAACCGATTACGCCAAAGGAAACCGCTTCCGGGATTTTGCCGCACTCAGGCGAATGCCATTCGTTCGACGCGTTGGCAACATGGGTCTCGGATTCCTTTCCAAAGCTGCCACCGGTTATTGGAATCTCTTCGACCCCACCAACGGCTTTGTCGCCATCCGCGCGGAGATACTGGCCCAACTGCCCCTCGATAAAATAGATCACAGCTATTATTTCGAAACTTCTATGCTGGCAAATCTATATTTGCTCGGCGCAGTTGTGAAGGATATTCCCATGCCAGCGCGTTACAAAGGCGAAGTGTCCAGCCTGATAATTCATCGCGTAATCTTTGAGTTTCCCATCAAATTGTTCAGCACGCTTTTGCGGCGTATATTTCTCAAAAATTTCATTTATGATTTTTCAATGGCAAGCATTTACATTCTGACCGGCCTGCCCCTTTTGTTATTTGGCCTGATCTTTGGAAGCATTAAATGGATTCAGTATGCTCGCCTCGGCATCGCTGCGCCAACAGGGACGGTCATTCTGCCGACACTCTCTGTTCTGCTCGGCATCCAATTCCTGCTCTCCGCCATTGAAATTGATTTGCGTTCCGTGCCGCAGGAGCCTCTTTCACAGCCGCTCGCCTGAAACATGAGCGTATCGTATCTTCTCACGAAGAGGGGGAAAGTGGGGTGTTTTGGGCGGGCTTCCTATTTTGAATCACCCACAATGAAATACCTTGAAGAACAAAAGCGGTCAGAATGGCGGCAATGAAGGCAATTGCGATTCCTACCGGCAGAAGCAAAGATAAAACCAGATAGAAACCTGCAAAAGAAAATAGTCCCATGACCAGGCCGCGCAAAACTTCGGCGGCGGAGACATGGCCTTGCTGGTGGTGTGCAAAGGCCGTCAGCGTGGCGGTCATGATCGGCAGTGTTGAAAGCAGACCGGCGAGGCGTGCGCCCATGAATGGCGCAAGCTCTGTTAATAGCAAAACAAAAATCGTGGTGATGATCACGCGTGCCGGAAGGTCCCAGTGAGGGATGGAAACCGGAAGCGCCGCGCCCGCCACATGGCGAGGCATGATGCGCAAGGTCAGGGCAAAGGTTAGAACGATCAGGCAGAACAGCGGCCAGAGCGGGATAACGATGGATTTCAATACAAAGGTCGATGCCAGAAACAACGCCGTGCTGACAAAAAGTGTGAGCGGCCATTTTTGAAAAACGGCCAGCCAGGCATAGCTCAAGCTGAAGACTGCCAATGAAATGCCGCCGCTTAAGATTCCAAGAGATGTGACCAACCCGAAAGCCGCCCCATGGCTGAGGGCGATAAAGAAAACAACCGGCCCGGACGTGAGCGGCAGGGCCACCATCCAACCGCTGACGGCGTGTCCCCATTTCCGTCCAGCGAGGCTGGCCGCGCCGATGAGGGCGGGTGTGAGAACGAGTTTCAAGACAAAAGTGTTATCCATAGCGCCTGAAATTATTTTGGATGTGTAAAAGATTCATCAATGAGTCGTAGATTTATTCTCATGCAAGAGCTTCAAGCCATGAATTGAATTTGGAAAATACAGATGATTCGCTCATCCGCTTCGACGACCGCCACATCAACCACAAAATAATCATCGGCGCAATCAGCCGACCATAAGACCAGGGGAAAAAGTCAAAGGTCGGCAAAATGAATTCGAGGAAATAGGCCAAGCCAAACCACATCCATTCGGAGGGCGCTTCGATCTTTTTGAGCATCAGCAAAAATGCCAGCGCCGTGAACAGGCCGTGATGTTCCCAGACGACGGGCGAAGCAAGAGTCATCAAAATAAAAAGCGGGGGCATGGCATTTAACAACCGTACGCCGCGTTCTTCGGATCGAAAGAAAGTTTGCGCACGGACGCATTGCGCCATGGTGAAAATCGTTGCAGCGCCCAATAAAGCCTTGGCGGCATAGATCAACACGTGAATGGCGGACGAACCCAGCCGCAAATAAGGTCCGAGAAACCGCAGGAATGAATCAAAGGATGTATCGTGGAAAATCGCATCTTTTGAAACCGCCAACCATTGGATATTCTGAAAATAATCAAAGAAAGGCGTGACGCCATTGGCCGCCACGGTGATCAGGCCAACGAGAATAATGCCCAACGCGAACCATGCCAGCCAGCGCCAGTCTTTTTCGAGCACGAAGGCCAGCACCAAAACGGCGGGCGAACTCTTGAGATGAACGGCAAGAGCCATCATCAACGCCGAAAGGAACGGACGTTTGGGATAAAGCAATAAGCTCAGGAAAATAAAATTCAGCGCATGGACATTAACCTGCACATAATCGAGAGTCCGCAGGAGAGGCGTATTGACCAGCATAAACAGCGTCGTTATCAACGCAGCTAAACGGGACGAAAACCCATAGCGTTCCAACACGCGCAACAACAAAACAAAAAAGGCCATCAGGGAAAAGAAATTCAACAGCCACAGCACGAGCAGGAACGGCTCGTCACCAAACGGCGCGATATATTGCAGCAGCGTCGCCCACAATGGCGGATAAAAATAAGAACCGGGCAAATGCTGATGATTGAAAAGCGCAGTGGCGGCTTCCAAATAATAGGTGTAATCGCCGTAGCGAAAACGCTCACGCAAAAAATTCAGATAGGTCCAGCAGACGATGAAGAATCCGGCGAAGGACAGGAAGTTTGATTTGTTGATACGCTCCGCTTGCAGCAGATAAAGAAAAACGCCAGCCAAAAACCAGGTAAGCGTCACGGATGCCAATGCCGTCGGCAGGTCGGTCAAAGGCCATTGCTGAATAAAAAGATCAAGTCCCTCGATTCCCCGCCAGAGATAGATAACCAATATACTGGCCGCGACCAGTAGCGTGATCGCGGCCCAGATGGAAAGCGCAATTCGTGATGAACGAGTCATGATTTGAGTTGGACGTAGTCTGCTTATGAGTCGGGCGTTTCGGTGTAGCCCCGGCCGCTGGTATACATCGAGAGACAAGTCAACACACAACCGATGTAGCCGATGGTGTCGGGACCGCCGCCGATCTTGTCATTCTTCCATTGAGGATCCTGCTGGGGGTACGGAACGAGGTTGAAACCCATAATGTCTCCTTTGGCAGGTGAGGATGATAGCCTGATTATACTTCGGAGGCTGGCTTATTTGAATTATCCGATCATCGTGGAATAAAAAAGGCCGTGGAAGATTTGAAAATTTCAAAAGCCTTTTCGTTTCAGAGTGTTTTTTTCTTCCATCTCTTGACACTGTTACTCATCGGCAGTCTGCTCTATGCTTTAGTGAGGAAGAAACAGAGCAGCAGCTCTATGCAGGTTCCGACACAAACCGGCATTTGACCCTTTCGGCGTTCAGTGGAGGATTACTGTTCCACTTTTCGAGTATGTTTTTTCTGACTTCATCGGAGAACTCTAACTGTTTCTCTCTCACCACGTATCCGAATTCATTGAGAAACTTGGTAATCTCGTGGGTATTAGCCCATATATTGGGGATGAAATGTCTTTCAAAGCTCACTTCCAAGACTTCCCTGTCAATCTCCATGGATTGTTTGATTTTCCATGCCATCTCATCGATGGGATCGTTCGGAAAAAGCTTCGAGCCTCCCTCGAACATCTCAAAGTACTTCTCAGCCTGTTTGCGCTCTACGCAAAATACCTCGCGTCTAACAAAAGGACAGTCGTTGAAATTCTGATTATGCCCGACCAGAATCGAATATGCCTTCTGCGCATCGGGACGTGGCAAAGCCTGAAACCCGATTATGTGAAAATGAGAGTTGCTCTGCTTCAGCAGGGCTTTTAGATTAACAGTGTACAAAACTGCTTTCCGGCTTTCATCCGTGAGAGGCTCATACCGATTGCTCCTCTCATTCTTCTTGCACAGCGCGAAAAACATCGCAATGTCCTTCGATCTGTTGACGTCGATCATCGGGGTTGCGAATTCGTAGTGTGCAGATAGCCCTTCCATATCAATCTTGAAGTGCTTTCCATCTATATGCCACTCCTGCAGGTACCTGATTATGGGGTGCCCGGTCATCAACTTGTAGAATTCGTATTTCTTAAGCAGGGCTGTTAAGTACCCTATCTGCGTAATTGGCTGCCTAAACAATGAAGGAACGCATTTGGCATAGAAAACCGTCTGTCCGCGATAGACTCGCGGCGAGAACTCAGGGCCGGGGAGAAGACTGAAGTGCTTGTCGTCGATTTGAACCATACACAACGCATGTTCGTCCTTCGAGGCAACACACCCGATCTCATTTATCCAGAAATGGTCATCTTCGACCTCATGTGGAAGTAGCAATGACCCATAATTCCCAATAGTCGGATTTTTGCGCCTGGGGGCACTGCTATCTCAACGTATCTGGTCAATCTATATCCTTCGTTCTGAAGAATGCGCACCCGAGAGCAGAAGCAGTTGAGGGTTTCTATCACTCTGCCCAACATAAAAATCAGCCGCGAGTGTAACGAGTCAGCTGCATTAATTTGTTAAATGCTTAATGTTTCTCAAACTGCCTTGGCCTGATAATATACTCTCCAAACCGGGGTCTTCCTTTCCACACGATTTGATCAGGTATGGTGTTTGCTACGCCACCGATGAACTCTACCACTTCTTCATGGTCGTCGGTGGATAAATGCTTAATCCATTTTTCTTTGGGCTCGTTACGTTTGAACCACCAGTATCCTCTGCCAGCCACACAAAACACAGGCACAAGAGGGTTTATATCTGCGTTTGGATCACACTCTCTGTATCTTTCCAACTCATCCTTCCCGCCATCTGCGATATCGGTCTCGAATGCAAATAAACATGGAATGGCCAGAGAGATTTTTGTGCAGG
>JAJYOH010000187.1 GCA_021796315.1 Chloroflexota bacterium | reverse complement strand
ATTCGTCATGAACGTCAGCATCTTGTTGGCGATCATGTGCCAGAACATTGTCACGCGCCGCGGCCCGCCCAGAAAACGCGAACCATAGACCACATCTGCCGTGCCGTTGATGATCGGCTCAAGCAGGGCGGGATAATCGTGCGGGCTGTACTCAAGATCCGCATCCTGGATCAGAATGGTGTCGCCGCGCGCCGCTTGAAGTCCGGTCCGAACCGCCGCGCCTTTGCCCTGATTCCGCTCATGCAGGATGACGCGCAGAGCCGGTGTGCCGTCCATCTTTTTCAGTACGTCGCGGGTGCCGTCTTGGGAGCCGTCATCTATAACGATGATCTCCCATGTTAAAGCGGTGTCCTTAACGCGCTTCAAGATTTCTTCGATATTCTCAACTTCGTTATAGACCGGAATAACCACAGATAGCTTCATAGTCCGGTGATTATAAACGAAAAAAAAGCGGGCATTGTGGACGATGGGCGAGTGTATAACTCTTCAATCGAAATGTGTTTGTCAGGAAACGACCCCGCGCTGCCGTGCTATAATCCGCTTTGTTCGTTGAAAATATCTTTTAATTTCCCCGTCTCAGGAGGGGATGCCGCTTGACCAATCCAACTGTTTCATTTATTCCGCCCCAGATCAACAGCCTCGAAGATACCGGGCTTTCGTCTCTCTGGCTCCAGGACCTTGTGTTGAAGGTCTTGTATTCGCGTGGCTATCTAACTGGCTTTAAGATTGCCGAGGAAATTGCCCTGCCTTTTGCCGGCGTGACGGATCAATTGCTTGTCGCACTCAAGCAGGAAAAATTCATCGAAGTCAGGTCGTCGCAAGGCGGGTTGGGCGAAGGCGCTTATACGTATGGCATTACCACGGCTGGAAATGTGCGCGCCCGCGAAGCGCTCGACCGCAGTCAATATGCGGGACAAGCCCCTGTGCCGTTCGAAGCCTACAACGAATCCATTCGCCGCCAAAAGAGCGGTAGACTGACCGTAACAACTCGCACCATGCGGCAAATCCTTTCTCAATTGGTTATTTCGGAATCAACTTTCCAGCGCCTCGGCCCGGCACTCAACTCCGGCACATCCATCTTTATGTACGGCCCGCCTGGTAATGGCAAGACCAGCATCGCGCGCGCTTTCGGCAATCTTGTCCTTAGCCAGACCATGTACATTCCATACGCTCTATACCTCGATGGACAAGTGATTAAAGTTTACGATGCAGTCAGTCATCGTCTGGCTCCTGAAGGAGAAACTAACGGGAGCTCCACGAGTAACCTGCGTTCGAGCACGCGTCGCGATCCGCGTTGGGTCAAGATCCGCCGTCCCTTCATTATTGTCGGCGGAGAACTCACACTGGAGGGTCTCGATCTTGTTTTTGATGACACACATAAATTCTATGAAGCCCCGTTCCAGGTCAAAGCCAATGGCGGCATCCTGCTAATTGATGACTTCGGGCGACAGCAAGTCCGCCCGCGTGACTTGTTGAACCGCTGGATCGTCCCGCTTGAAAATCGTGTTGACTTCCTGCGCCTCCACACCGGACGAAAGGTCGAGGTGCCGTTTGATGTGCTGATCATTTTCTCGACAAATCTCCCGCCAAAGGATCTCGTCGATGAAGCTTTCCTGCGCCGCCTGCGTCACAAGGTGGAGATCGGCGACCCATCCTACGAAGAATACCGCGAGATATTCAAGCGTGTTGCCGCCGATAAAAAGATCGAATATAACGATCAGGGCCTGGCATATCTTTTGCAGGACTGGTACATTAAACGCAACCGCAAGTTGCGCGCCTCGCATCCGCGCGATCTGTGCGACCAGATCATTGACATTTCATCCTATCTGGCCGTCCCGCCGACGATGTCGCGCGAAATGATCGATCGCGCCGGGCAGGCCTATTTTGTAGAAATCTAAATTCATTGCGTTTTGCGCTTTTCGTTTTATTTTCGCAAAACGCAAAACGAGAAACGCAAATCATGCTTACCGATCTTCCTCATCCCATCATCTTCGCCCATCGCGGCGCTTCGGCTCATGCGCCGGAGAATACAATCCCGTCTTTTGAACTTGCCCTCGTCCAAGGCGCAGACGCCATTGAACTGGACGCCAAGCTTACTGCCGATGGGCATATTATTGTCTTTCACGATGCGACTGTGGATCGAACTACCGAAGGCACGGGCCGCCTTGCACAAAAAAACTTGGCTGACCTGCGTTCGCTTGATGCGGGCAGTTTCTTTTCGGAGCAGTTTCGCGGAACCAGAATCCCGACCCTCGAGGAAGTCTTTGAAGCTGTCGGCAAAAGGATATTCATCAATGTGGAACTGACCAACTATGCCGCGCCGCGCGATGCACTCGTCGAAAAAGTCTGTGCGTTGGTCAAGAAACATGCTTTGGAAAAGAGCGTGATTTTCTCATCATTTCTTCCATCCAATCTCAGGCAGGCGGAGCGATTCCTTCCTGAAGTGCCGCGTGGATTATTGGCGCTCGGTGGTTGGATGGGCACTTGGGCGCGCTCTTTCGGTTTTTCATTCGGCGAATATGCCGCATTGCATCCTTATCTGACGGATGTCAACGCGCAACAAGTCAGCCGCGTGCATCGCTTGAAACGCCGCATCCATGTTTGGACGGTGAACCAGCCTGAAGATATCGAGCGCCTCAATGCCTGGGGTGTGGACGGCATTTTCACAGATGACCCGCAACTTGCTCTACAAAAATTCGGGAGGAAATCGTGAAATTTTTTGGGCGCGGGCTCTGTTTCAAACGCGCTTTTTTTGCATTCACACTCGCGGTGCTGATCCTGGCTTCATTCGGCAATCCGCTTCAAGTCCAAGCCCAGACCTTTACACCTCCACCGTCCGTCCGTCAGTTATTTGCCAGGATGTCGCCGGAGGAGCGCGTAGGCCAGTTGTTCCTGGCTAATTTCACCGGCAGCGATGCAAGCGATCAATCAAAAATATATGACCTGATCGTCAATCATCACATTGGAGGGGTGGTTTTGCAATCTGCCAATGATAATTTTGTAGCCGCGCCGAATACGATCTCTGCCGCCCAGCAATTGATCCAGAACTTGCAGCAGACCGAGTGGGAGGCCACAACCCAAACAATCATTGATCCTGAAAGCGGACAATTGAAGCAACAGGCCTATGTGCCGCTTTTTGTGGGCATCTCTCAACAGGGGGATGGATCACCCAATGATCAAATCTTAAGCGGCTTGTCTCCTTTGCCCTCCGAGATGGCAATTGGCGCCACGTGGAAGCCGGAGCTTGCCAACAAGGTTGGCGCGCTGATGGGAAGCGAGCTTTCTGCGCTGGGGGTGAATTTATATTTCGGCCCTTCGCTGGATGTGCTTGAGTCGCCCAATCCCAGCGCCGCTGGCGATATGGGTACGGACGTCTTTGGCGGTAATCCGTACTGGGTTGAACAAATGGGAAGCGCCTACGTAAGCGGATTGCATTCAGGCAGTCTGGGACGTTTGCTGGTGATCGCCAAACATTTTCCCGGTCGCGGCAGTTCCGATCGTCCAAATGGGGAGGAAGTCGCCACGGTCCGCAAATCGCTTGACCAATTAAAGCAGGTCGAATTGCCGCCTTTTTTTGGTGTGACAGGTAATGCGCCCTCTGCCGGTGCGACCGTAGATGGTCTGCTGGTTTCACATATTCGCTATCAAGGTTTTCAGGGGAGCATCCGCGCCACCACGCGTCCTATTAGTTTTGATGGGCAGGCTCTTTCCACCATTCTTGATCTGCCACAATTTTCATCCTGGTACGCCAACGGCGGATTAATTATCAGCGACAATCTGGGCACGCGCGCTGTGCGGCAGGTTTATTCCACAGGCACGATCTTTCAGGCGCCTACCGTGGCGCGGGACGCTTTTTTGGCAGGGAATGATCTGTTGTATCTCGGCAATATCGTTTCAGACGACGCCCCGGACAATTATTCCACTGTTGTTGATATCCTTGATTTTTTTGCCCAGAAATACCGGGACGACCCGGCCTTCGCGCAGCGTGTGGATACATCTGTTCTGCGAATTCTGGCGCTCAAACTCCATATTTATGGTGCATTCACCATCACTAATGTGCTCTCACCTGCTTCCAATTTGGAAGCGCTCAATCAACCGCAGGAAGTAACCTTTGAAGTGGCTCGTCTCGCCGCCACGCTCATCAGCCCTGAACCAAAAGATATTGCGACCATCTTTCCGAACCCGCCGCAAGTCCGTGACCGGCTCATATTTTTTTCTGACGTTCCGCAGGTTCAGCAATGCAGCACTTGCCCCACTCAATCGGCATTCTCTTTTGATGCGTTTCAGAATGTAATTGTTCAGTTATACGGTCCGCAAAGCGGCAAGCAGACATCTTCGTTTCGTCTGTCTTCTTATACTTTGGACGACCTCTCCAAATACCTGGATGGAAAAAGTCCGCCCTATCTGGAAGATGACTTAAACCTTTCCGGCTGGATTATCTTCTCGCTGACCGATAACAGCCGCGGCCAGCCGCAGCTGATCAGCCGTTTTCTTTCCGAACATCAGGATCTATTACCCAATAAACACGTCCTTCTATTTTCGTTTGGCGCGCCATATTATATGGACGCGACTGATATCTCGCGTCTCGATGCTTACTATGCGCTTTACAGCAAACAGCCGCCTTTTATCGATGTGGCCGCACGCCTGCTCTTTCAGGAACTGACCCCCACCGGTGCTTCGCCGGTTTCCATTCCAGGACTCGGCTACGATTTGACTTCAGTTACCACACCTAATCCAATTCAGATCATCGCGATCAATCTGGACCTGCCAGCGGTTCCCGTTTCTACAAACGTTCTCACCCCCGCGCCGACCCCCGTTCCGCTCTTCAAGATTGGAGATACCATTGCACTTCGAACGGGAGTGATCCTTGACCATAACGGCAATTCGGTGCCGGATGGCACTGTCGTGCATTTTTCCATGACGTTGACCGGAGAAGGCGGCGGCATTTTGCAGCAAGCCGACGCCGTCACAACACAGGGTGTAGCGCGCGTCTCCTTTGGCCTCGACAAACCCGGCCTGCTCCAGATCCGCGCTTCCAGCGCTCCGGCGACCATATCAGAAGTTTTGCAACTGGATGTTTCGAGCGGGGGTGAGCCTGCAGCAGTGACGGTCATCATTCCGCAATTGACCGCAGGTACTCCACAACAAGCGCAAACCCCCCAACCTCAACAGGATGACTTTGTCACGCCACAAGGGTCACTGCGTTTTACAGCCTGGTTATTGACCATGCTTCTGTTGTTGACCGGTTCTGCGCTGGTTTTCTGGGCGGGCGCTCATTTGGAAAGCCCTCGCTGGGGAGTCCGCTGGGGGTTGTGTGCGCTGGTGGGTGGTTTGCTGTTTTACAACTACATTGCGCTCGGATTACCCGGCAGTCCAGCCTTTGCCGCTTCGAATGGAATCGGCGGGATATTAAGTGTGACTGCAATTGGATTATCTATTGGATGGGGCATTGGTTGGTTTTGGTCCCGCCGCGTTTGATGTACAAAGTTTCCGAAAAAATAAAGAGGCGGCCAGTCGTCACCTCTTTGCATTATCGTAACAGGGTGGCGATCAGGCTTAGCAGCAGCAACCCGGCTGAGGTCCAGACTAGAAGCGTATCTGCTTGATGACCGAAAATGTCCAGCCGCGGGATGTCGAATGCGGATTGAGTGGGGCGCCGGCGCGTCGGAATCTCGTGCCCGTTGAATAAATAATCGCTGAACGCTTCAATTGAATTTGGGCGTTCATCCGGATGCAGAGCCATGGCCCATAAAATTGCTTTTTCGGTGCGTGGGCTGATGGCGGGATTGATCTGACGTGGTGGTTGCAGGCTTTCCGGGTGCAGAAAACGTTTGCGCGCATCGGCGGGAGGTTCGTTGGTGAGCAAATGATAAAGGGTCGCACCGAACGAATAAATATCAGAGCGCGCGTCGGTATGCGCTTCATCCGAGCCGTATTGTTCGATTGGTGTGTAAAGCGCTGTACCCTGTCCTTGAATGATCGTGATGGTCACTTCTTCGGGAGCGAGTATCTTGACAAGGCCGAAATCCACGAGTTTGAGCAGACCAGTGGGTGTGATCTTGAGATTGCTCGGTTTGATATCGCGGTGGACGATGGATGGCTGCAGATTGTGTAGATACGAGAGTGCGCTGGCCAGTTGGCGCGTCCAGTCGAGCACATCACGCTCCGGCAGAAATCTTTTTTCACGGCGGGCGTTGAGCATGATGGTACGCAGATCATCGCCGGGAACATAATCCATGACGAGGTAATCGCGTATATCGTTTGAGAAAAAATCTGAAACTTTGGGAAGGTTGGGATGGTCGAGACGCGCAAGAATAGTGGCCTCGCGCATAAATTGCTGGCGGGCTTCTTCGCGAATATCGTCCGGGAGACTGCGGTCATACTCAACTTCTTTGAGCGCACAGACTCTTCCTGCCAGCCGCAAATCGTCGGCCAGGTAGATGGAACCGGCGCCGCCTTGTCCGATGTGTTCCCGGATTTTATAGCGGCCGCGCAGGACCTCCCCGTTCTTTAATATTGGGGCCATCTTCTCCTTCTTGCAGGTGATCTGTGCGTTTTATCTCGGCGTGGGACTGTGCACAGAAACGGGATTTATGCTATATTATAAACGTCTTTGTTCTGATTTTATTATCAGGTAGGTTGAGGGTTTGATATGGATCATATTGAAGAATTTCCAATGCTTGTGGCGCAGGAAGGTCCGCTCAAAGGATTGCGTTGGCCTTTGAATCGACCGATTGTGCTTGGACGTGAATCCACTTGTGATGTTGTCATTGCCGATCGGCAGGTTTCGCGTTTTCATGCGCGTCTCACGCCGACCGCCGAGGGCATCGTGCTCGAGGACCTCGGCAGCAAAAACGGGACGCATCACAATGGCAATGTGCTTTCCACTCCCGTCATGCTGCAGGATGGCGATGTGGTGCAGATCAGTTTTGTGCAACAATTTTTATTCTTCACGTCCGATGCTACTATGCCGTTAACGGAGGGCGCAGGTAAACCCGGACGTTTGATGATGGACCAAAAATCGCGCCGCGTGTGGGTTAATCAGCAGTTGATTGTCCCGCCGCTTTCGGCTCAACAATTTAAATTATTATGGCTACTTTATGAAAGCGCCGGACAGGTCATCAGCCGCGCGGATCTGGTGGCAGTGGTGTGGGGCGAAGATCAAGCCATGGGAGTCTCAGATCAGGCATTGGACGCGCTCATCCGCCGCCTGCGTGAACGATTGGCCGCGCTTGACCCGGCACAGAAATACATCGATACTGTGCGCGGTCATGGCGTGCGGCTGGATAATCCACCTGCCTAATAAATGAAATCCTAAGGGTCTTTAGGCGCTTGGGATTTTATGACAAGATATTGTTTATGGCTGAAATCAAACTTCCTTTGGATTCGATCTTGCGGGGAGATTGCATCAAAATCCTTAGCTCACTTCCTGAAAAATCCATTGACTTGATCTTTGCCGACCCGCCGTATAATCTGCAACTCTCACAGGAGCTTTATCGTCCCAACATGACGAAAGTGGACGCGGTGGATGATGCTTGGGATCAATTTTCCGATTTTGAACAATATGACAAGTTCACGCGCGAATGGCTCTCAGCATGCAAGCGTGTATTGAAAGACACAGGTACGATCTGGGTCATTGGCTCGTATCATAATATTTATCGCGTCGGCTCGATTATGCAAGACTTTGGATTTTGGTTCCTCAATGATGTGGTATGGATCAAGTCCAACCCGATGCCGAATTTTCGCGGCGTAAGATTTACCAACGCACATGAGACTTTAATTTGGGCGCAAAAGAATCAGGGTGTGAAATATACCTTCAACCACAATGCGATGAAGTCTCTCAATGATGATCTTCAAATGCGCAGCGATTGGGAGATTCCGATTTGCAGCGGAAAAGAAAGAATAAAAACAAACGGGCAGAAGGCTCACTCCACGCAGAAGCCCGAAGCCTTGTTGTATCGGGTTATTCTTTCAAGTTCAAATCCGGGCGACGTAATCCTTGATCCATTCTTCGGAAGCGGTACGACGGGCGCGGTGGCGAAGAAACTGCATCGCCATTGGATTGGAATTGAGCGCGATGCAACTTATATAAAAGTCGCAAGCAAACGCATCGCATCCGTGCACCCGGGAATGGATTCCGATGAAATATATTTTTTTCCATCCCGACGCGATCGTCCGCGTGTGGCATTCGGCAAACTTCTCGAGGCAGGATTGCTTCAGCCCGGACAGGAGCTGTTCTTCAATAAAAAGAAAAACAAAGTTGCCATTGTCCGCGCGGATGGACAGATCAAGTGCGGAAAAATTGTCGGCTCGATTCATCAGGCGGCGCGCAGTTTGATGAATGATGCGCCCTGCAATGGCTGGGATAACTGGTTCTACGAAGATGCAGCCGGAAAACGAAATCCGCTCGAGGTCCTGCGCGAGACGTACTTAAAAAATAATAAACCCTAAAGGTTTTGAAACCTTTAGGGTTTATTGGTTTATCCCATCTTCTTCTTCATCGAAAACTTCAACGCAATTTTGAATACCGTTCCAAGCTTTTCAGATAGCGCCTTGGCTTCGGCATTGCCTTGCCCGGCCGCGGCGTCTACTTGCGCGACCAGACCGTTCAGCGCTTCCATAAAAGTATCATTGACCAGGTCCGCGTTGTCGGCCAGCATTTTCTCAACGCCGGCTTCATCGGGCGCATCCAGCAATTGCTCCACGAAAGCCACTTCGGGCGGAGTGGATGCGGTCTGCAAAATTTCCAGCATCTTTTGAAGTTTACCCATGCGCGCATAGTCGTTCGTCTCGGACGCTTTCTTCAACATGCTTTGCGCGATCTCCACTGCGTCCTGTGTGAACTGGTCAAGATTTTCCTGTGTCGCTTTGGCGATGTCGTCCTGTTGCAAAAGTTGTTCCACAAAATCCTGCGCCTGTTTGTAGCGCGCTTCCATTTGTTTATCAATTTCGCTCACGAAGCCGAGTAATTTTTCGCGCAGGTCTCCCAGTTTTTTCTTTTCGTCGCCGGATGCCTTTTCGATTTTATCCGTCAGATTTTGGAAGAAGGTGTAATCCATGCCGTTGCGTGCCAACGAGACGTATGCTTTGACTCGCGCTTCACCCGGCGCGGCGATGATCATGTCCAAAAGTTTCTCGCGCGTCAGGCCTTTCCCCGCCTCTTGCAGGGACTTTGCGGCGGCTTCCATATCTTTTAGCGATTCCTGCAACTGACGGCCATACTCGGTTTCCGTGAGCAATTGTTTTTGCAGATCAGACATTTGCTTGGCAAGTTGCTCCTGCCCGCTTTGGGACGCGGCCTGGCCGAGCCGTCCGAAGAGCGCGAAGAATTGTTCGTCGATGGCGGCCGCGTTCTGTTTAATGAGCTCCGCTCGAACGTCCGGCGAAGAGGCTTGCAGGAGTCGGTCGATCAAGTTGAGTTTTTCCTGCTGAGACTTGATCATCTGCGGTGTGACGCCGTCCTTGCCGAGGATGGTTTCCATCATCGACTCGAAGGTCAGGTTGGCGATCGGCTTGAACAGGTATGCCTTGCGTTTTTCGGAGGGCAGGCGGTTCGTGATCTGTGTGATCAACGGGCCAATGAGTTTCTCCTGCTCGTTGATCGGCATACCAAGTTCGGGCGGGAAGTAGGTCAGCAAAAGTTCCTTGTCGGCATCGTGATAGACGATGGGCGTGGCAAGGCGGCCTTCGTATCCACAATATTGACAGCGTGCCATGTTCGAGACGCCGCCCAGCAGGCGTTGTTTTGCGCCGGGGTCGGCGGTCACATCGAAGAGTTGCTCGACGTTAGCCGGAATGAT
>JAJYOH010000186.1 GCA_021796315.1 Chloroflexota bacterium | reverse complement strand
TGGTGCTATTTCAAAGCATCAAACCCGCGAGCCGGCTGGGCTTGATCTCGTTTTTCATGCTTTTGCTCAATATGGTGTCGTTCGGCTGGTTTAGATTTAATCCCGGCTTTTTGCAGCAAGCACATTCAAATGACTGGGCAACTCTCTATCAATACGTAGACGGGTCAAAGCAGGTCTTGAATACTCCCGTTATTACCTCAGAATTGGTTAGAGTTGGCATCGTGCCAGTTGATTCCGGACAGACCGAGTATTATTATCAGATCATGCCCTATGCGAACAATAAACTAATTGGCCCGAATTACGATGTGGTTAAGCAAAATGGCTCACAGTATAAGAACTTGATCCACCGTTCAGTGAAGAACACTGAATACAGCTGGATCATTGTGACTGCGGGCGATCATCTTTTTAAGACGGGTGATTGGGTCAAATATTATTCACGGATCCGAACGCTTACAGTTGCCATGCCCCAAGTTGATCAACGGTGGACCCTGGAAATCTGGGGTCCCATCAACAAATAGCACGGTTTGAATCCGTGACCTGTGGTGCCGCCCATGACTAGAACCAGAAAATGAAAAGATGGCTTTATTGACTTCCCCCGCCCAATTCAGTATAATCTTGTTCATTCCATGAGGAGTAAGCGACTGGAATACTGAGAGAGAAGGAAGGCCACTGGCTGAAAGCCTCCGCAGTTGAAAGTCGCTGAATGTCGCCTGGAATATCTGACGAAGAAAGGCTCCTGCTGAGTAGAACGTCACGGGAATGCCCGTTACAGCATAAGCTGATGATGGTCAGCTATAAAGAGCGTTTTTATCTTCGTGAACTTCGTGTTCTTAGTGGATAAAAACGAATTGAGGTGGTACCGCGACACGCTTGTCGTCCTCATGATGGACGAGGCGTGTTTTTGTTTAAGGCTTGGATGATGACTAATCGCATGGATTTCTTGAGACGCTCAGAAGCAATGATGGCATTTTATGCCGATGGCAAATATCTTGACGCGCTTCAAGTCACCGAGCAATTGGCCGCGGAATTTCCCGAAGAAAATGCCACTACTTCCTTTTGGCGCGTGTGTTTATTGAGCCGTGTGGGAAAAACAAATGAAGCATTGAAGGCCATGTCCACAGCCATGAATCAGGGCACATGGTGGTCGGAAAAACAACTGCGTGCCGATGAAGACCTCGCGCCTTTGCAGGGACTTCCTGCCTTTGAGTCAATGGTGACAGAATGTAAGACGCGTCACGCCGCGGCACAAAAGGATTCGAAGCCAGATATCTTGATTCGTCTTCCATCCAAAAATGGTCCGTATCCGTTATTGATTGCTCTGCACGCGCGCACCAGCAGCCCTGAACGTGATTTTCGAAATTGGGAGTCGATCTTGCAAATGGGATGGATGCTGGCCATGCCGCAATCATCTCAACTTGGTTCACCCAATTCATTCGTCTGGGATGACGCGGCTCTTGCGCGCGAAGAGATTGTCAATCAATACAAGCTGTTGATTGAAAAATATTCCATTGACCCAAGACGTGTAATCCTAGCTGGTATGTCACAAGGTGCTGCGCTGGCGATTCAAATTTGTTTGCACAGCCTTATTCCAGCGCGCGGATTTCTGGCGGTTGTCCCCGGCCGCATTACCACAGAAGGCTTGAATGAATTGCTACATTCTGCACGCGGCTGGCGAGGCTATCTAGTCGTCGGGGGACGCGACCCTCGACACGAAATGTTCACTCAAATCCACGCCTTGTTGAATCAAAACGGGATTCCATGCGAAATGGAAGACCATCCAGAAATGGGACACGAGTTCCCACAGAATTTCGATCAATCAATCACAAAAGCATTAAAGTTTTTGTTAGCATAAGGAGCACGAATGACAAGACACGAATTACCTAAAGCCTACGATTTCAGAGATACCGAGTCCCGCATCTACGCGATGTGGGAAAAAGGCGGATACTTCAAGCCGCACAACGACCCGAATAAACCGGGCTTCGATCCGAACGTCAAGCCGTTCGTTATTTCCATCCCGCCGCCGAACGTGACCGGCGAACTGCATCTCGGCCACGCCATGTTCGTCAGCGTCGAAGATCTGATGATCCGCTATCACCGCATGAAGGGCTTCTCCACGCTGTGGGTTCCCGGCTCCGACCATGCGGGCATCGCCACACAACTCATGGTGGAACGCGACCTTTTGAAAAAAGAGGAGGTGACGCGTGAGGAACTTGGCCGCGACGAATTCGTCAAGCGCACCTGGGATTGGAAGCATAAGTACGGCGGCATCATCACCGAGCAGATCCGACGTTTGGGCGCGTCCTGCGATTGGGATCGCGAACGCTTCACTTTGGACGATGGACTGAGTCGCTCGGTCCGAGAGGCTTTTGTGCGCCTCTACGAAAAAGGACTCATCTATCGCGGTCCGCGTCTAATCAACTGGTCGCCGGGGCTGAAGACGGCCGTCTCAGATCTCGAAGTGGAATACAGCGAAGAAGAAGCCACGTTGTATTACTTCAAATACATGCTCAAGGCCGAACCTTCGGAAGGTTATATCCCCGTTGCAACGATTCGACCTGAAACAATTCTCGGCGATACGGCTGTGGCCGTTCACCCCGACGATGCCCGTTACAAAAAATTCATCGGCAAGACTGCCATCGTGCCTATCATCGGACGCGAGATTCCCGTCATCGCAGATGAATATGTCAGCATGGAATTTGGCACGGGCGCATTGAAGATAACGCCCGGACATGACCCGAACGATTATGCCATCGCGCAGCGTCACAATTTGCCGATCATATCGGTGCTGGATCAGGCCGCGAAAATGAACGAAAACGGCGGCCCGTATCAAGGTCAGGATCGATTCGATTGTCGCAAAAATTTGTGGGCCGATATGAAGTCCGCTGGTCTGGTCATCAAGGAAGAGAAATATATGACCACCATCCCGCGCTCACAACGCGGCGGCGAAATCGTCGAGCCGATGATTTCGACTCAGTGGTTCGTTAAGATCGAGCCGCTGGCCGAGGCCGCTTTGGCCGCGGTCAAAGATGATGACATCAAGATCGTGCCTGAACGCTTTGAAAAGGTTTATTACAACTGGCTCGAGAACATCAAGGATTGGTGCATCAGCCGCCAGCTTTGGTGGGGACATCGCATCCCGGTTTGGTATTGCCCGGATGGGCACATGACCACTGGTCGTGCAGACCCGACCCAGTGTGGCACTTGCGGTTCGAAAGATATTCACCAGGATGAAGACGTGCTCGACACATGGTTCTCGTCCGGTTTGTGGCCGTTCTCAACGTTAGGCTGGCCTGATGAGACTCCCGATTACAAATATTTTTATCCAACATCTGTGCTGGAAACAGGCTATGACATCCTGTTCTTCTGGGTGGCACGCATGATTATGGATGGACTGGAGTTCACAGGTCAGGTGCCGTTCCGTACCGTGTACCTGCATGGACTGATTCGCGATGAGCATGGACGCAAGATGTCCAAGACCTATGCCCACGTGATTGATCCATTAATTGTCATGGATGAACTCGGCACAGACGCGTTGCGCTTCACTTTGCTGGTCGGAGCGACACCCGGCAACGATATGAATCTGTCCGTGAAGAAAGTGGAAGCCAACCGCAACTTTGCAAATAAAATATGGAACGCGGGAAGGTTTGTGATAAGTGCAGTGTCAAGTGTCACGTCTCAGGTGTCAGGTACTAATGACCGGTCATTGAACACTAATCACTGGACACTGGCTGATTCATGGATCTGGGCCAAAATGCAAAAGTTGGTCCGCGATGTGGAACGACTCTTCCAGACCTTCCAATACGGCGAGGCCGGTCGTCAGATCTACGAGTTCCTCTGGTCCGATTTTGCAGACTGGTACGTGGAAATCGCAAAAGGACAGATGGCGAAAGACGATACTCGATATTCGACAATCGAAACACTTGCTCGTGTATTGGATATATCACTACGTCTCCTTCATCCATTTACACCCTTTGTCACCGAAGAAATCTGGGGACATCTCCGAGATTCGATTCTCCAATCCCGAATCACGAATATCGCCGCAGACTGGCCTGAAGCCTTGATCGTAGCAAAATGGCCGGAGCCGCGCGATCTCGAAGGCTGGGAAGATGCAAAGGTGGCAGACTTCACGCTGATCCAGGAGGTCGTGCGCGACATTCGTAATCTGCGCGCGGAAAAATCGGTCGCACCATCGAAACGCATCGCGGCCACATTTGCCGCGGGCCAACAGACCGCACTGTTGGAATCGCAAAAATCCGTCATAGCATCTCTGGCAGGTTTGGATGAATCCCAATTCGCGATTCAAACTTCGCTTTCGTCGAAGCCAAAGGACAGCGTTGCACTTGTGATCGGGTCTGTGGAAATTTATCTCCCGCTTTCAGACATGGTGGATTTGGCCAATGAGAAGGCACGCATTGAAAAAGAACTGGCTGAGACTCAATCTCATATCGAGCGGCTTGAAAAATTGCTCGGCAGCGATTTTGCGAACAAAGCTCCGGCGCAAGTCGTTGCGAAGGAAAGAGAAAAACTCGCTGGTTATAAAGAGACGGCGAAAAAAATCAAAACGCAGTTGAAATAAGAATTGAATGAGAACGGGATCAATCTCCATGCACTTGCGTTATAATCGCGCTAACTAAATATTAACCTTCGGGGCAGGGTGACATCTGCACTGCGCCAAACGCAGTGCGGTGCAAGTGAATTCCCGATCGGCGGTAAAGCCCGCGAGCGCGCAAGCGCATGAATTGGTGGAAATCCAATGCCGACAGTATAGTCTGGATAGAAGAAGGTGACGACAGGCCCGCGCGGGTCTGATTCGATTTGGATGCCCCGAAAACGATTCTTGTTTTCGGGACTTTTCTTTCGGATCGGACTCAGCCGAGGTCGGTTTTCGCGCCCCGCAGGTTTTTCTCTGCGAGGCGTTTTTAATGCTCAAACTGCCAGCCTGCTGAGAGCTAAAACATAAATTGGAATGGACATCAACTCTCTAAAGCATCTTCCGCACATTGCCAAACATCACCGCCGCTGGCTGGGATTTATTTCCCTGGCCGCGGGCATCTTTGTGTGGTGGTTGATCGCGCGTTACGGGGGACTCCCGGCTTTCATCCTGCCCTCGCCCGCCGACGTATGGACGCGGTTCCTGCGCGCCCTGCTCAATGGCGAGTTGGCACGGCACACCGGCGCGACTCTGCTCGAAGTTTCGCTTGGACTTTTTTCTGGTGTGCTCTTTGCAACAATCCTTGGTTATATGCTGGCAAAATCGCGCATGTTGGAACAAATCCTTTCACCGTATCTTGTCGCAAGCCAGGCCGTGCCTCTGGTTGCAATCGCGCCGTTGCTCGTGCTGTGGTTTGGACCGGGAATCTTCTCGAAGATTTTGATCTGCGGATTGATCGTCTTCTTTCCGGTGCTGGTCAACACCGTGGTCGGAATCCGCGCGGTGCCGCCCGCCTATTACGATCTGATGCGCTCGCTTCATGCCACGCGCGGACAAATTCTCCGCTATCTCGAAATTCCCGCC
This sequence comes from Chloroflexota bacterium, assembly GCA_021796315.1. Next base: position 4,308 of record JAJYOH010000186.1, on the reverse strand, counting down.
GCGCTCCCGATTTTTTTTGGCGGGCTTCGCATCGGCGCGACGCTGTCCGTTATTGGAGCGGTGGTCGGCGAATTGGTCGGCGCGGATACGGGGCTGGGCGTGTTGATCAATATTGGTCGCGGCACCTTTGACACTCCGATGGTTTTTGTGGCGGTCTTTACGCTGGTGGCGCTGGCGCTACTGCTTTACGGATTGGTTACCTGGTTCGAGCATCGGCTTTTGAAATGGCAGGAACATATTCAGCAGTGAATAGGCCTGTTAATAAAATAATTTTTAGGAGAACATTATGTTAAAGAAAATAGTTTTGATCATGCTTGGTCTGGCGCTCAGCCTTTCGGCCTGCAGCACACCCAAGTCCGCGAGTGGCGCGTTGACCAAGATCAGCCTGCCGATGGGTTATATTCCCAACGTCCAGTTTGCGCCGTTTTATGTCGCAGTTGAAAAAGGTTATTTCAAAGATGCGGGCATTGAAATCACTTTCGATTACAAATTCGAAACGGATGGCGTGGCGTTGGTCGGCGCGAACAATCTCCCATTCGCGGTGGTTTCCGGCGAACAGGTCCCATTGGCGCGTGCGCAGGGATTGCCGATTGTTTATGTTGCGGCGTGGTATCAGAAATATCCTGTCGCGGTGGTTTCAAAGACTTCGCAAAACATTCAAACGCCTGCAGATTTGAAAGGCAAGAAGATCGGCCTGCCCGGACTCTTCGGCGCAAATTATATCGGTCTCGATGCCTTGCTTTATTCTGCGGGGTTGGCCGAAAAAGATGTGACGCTTGATTCGATTGGCTTCAATCAAGTTGCGGCGCTGGCCGCGGATCGCGAACAAGCCGCGTCGGTTTATTCCGCAAACGAGCCGGTGCAATTGAAGGCGCAGGGCTACGCCATCAACGAATTGCAAGTGGCCGATTACGTAAAGCTCGCCTCGAACGGAATCATCACCAACGAAAAAACGATCACTGAAAATCCAAATCTTGTGCGCGGCTTCGTCAAAGCATTTTTGCATGGACTGTCTGATACCATCGCCAACCCCGATGAAGCGTACACGATCAGCACAAAATATGTGGACACACTTGCGGGCGCCGATCAAAAAGTGCAAAAGGAAATTCTGGCGCGCTCGATCGATGAATGGAAGACTGACCGCCTCGGCATGTCCGACCCGCAGGCCTGGCAAAACATGAATGACACTTTGCTCAAGATGGGTTCGATCACCAAACCACTGGATGTGAGCAAAATGTTCACGAACGATTTTATTCCGTGATTTTTGGTCTCAATACGGCGGTGGTTGAGTAGGCCGAAGGCCATATCGAAACTCACCGCCTACTCGACCAACAAAATTTGATTATGCCCGCATCTTCTCTGGACCCGATCCTGGTCGCCAATAAATTAAGCGTTACCTTCCCTGACGGCAACGGCGGACTGTACGTGCTGGATGATGTTTCATTCCACATCCAGGCGCGCGAGTTCGTGGCTGTGCTGGGCCCATCGGGTTCAGGCAAGAGCACCTTGTTGAGAATCCTGGCCGGCTTGATCGCGCCGACACACGGAGACTATACTTTCGCAGGCGGACAAAATCCGCGCATTGGCATGGTCTTTCAACAGTCCAACCTCATGCCCTGGCGGACGGTCATCCAGAACATGATGCTGCCGCTCGAACTGCAAGGCGCAGGTGCGGCGGATGCGCGCATGCAAGCACAGGACTTAATCGAATTGATCGGGCTGCAGGGCTTTGAAGACAATTGGCCGCGCGACCTTTCCGGCGGCATGGCGCAACGCGTCGCTATTGCGCGCGCCCTCATCCACGACCCGGACTTGCTATTCCTCGACGAGCCATTTGGTTCGCTCGATGCGCTTACCCGCGAACGCATGTGGACGGAATTATCCCGCATCTGGCAGGCGCGCCAGAAAACCGTCATCATGGTTACACATTCAATCGAGGAAGCGTTATTTCTGGCTGACCGCGTGCTCGTCCTGACCCAACGCCCCGGCAGTATCAAATTGGATTTGAAGGTGGATTTGCCGCGTCCCAGAAAGGACGAAATGCGCTATACAGCGCATTTCGGAAAACTTGCAAAAAGCTTGAAGAAAGCGATTGGATGAAATGAAGAGACCAGGTCTTTTGGACCTGGTCTCTTTGTTTTTATCATTTGAGCGCTCCTGTGTCACGCTGTGCCGAAAGCCCTAAGGTTATGGTATCCTTAATCCATCTCATTCCGGAGTCTTTCATGTACGTATCCATCGAAGGGGTGATCGGCGTCGGCAAGACCACCCTGGCCCGCATGTTACAACCAGTTTTTGCGTCGGAAATATTGCTTGAAATTTTCGAAGAGAACCCTTTTCTCTCGGATTTCTACGCCGACCGTGATCGCTACGCCTTTCAGACTCAGATCTTCTTTTTGCTCAGCCGCTATCATCAACAAAACCGCACCGTGCCCGGACTTTTAGCGGCCGGCAAATCCCTGATCTCTGACTACACCTTTGCCAAGGACGCGCTCTTTGCCCGCATCAATCTCAAAGGCGACGAACTGGAAATGTATTATCGAGTCCACGAAGCGCTTGGAGAAAAGATCCCGAAGCCTGATCTGCTTGTCTACCTGCGCGCCGGGACAGACGTACTCATGCAGCGCATCGCCCTGCGCGACCGTTCCTATGAACGCAATATGGAACGTGATTATATCGAGCGTCTCAACCAATCCTACGAAGATTTCTTCTCCAGACCCTACGACAGCATTCCCGTATTGACGATCGATACCAACTCGTTAAATATTATCGACAATCCCGGGCATCTCAATCTGATCGAAAATCGCATCCGTGAAAAACTCGGGTTAATCCCCTTCCAAGCCAGCCTGCCCCTCGACAAATAGAAAGACCCATGCGCGTCACTCGTGAATCCCTCATCCGCATTGCCAAAGAGACTGCCCACGAACGGGCCTATAACAACCGCGACATCCTCGCGGCCTATCTAACCGGCTCGCTCGTTTCCAACCTTGAGCCGATGTTGGGTGGCGCCACAGATGTCGACATCGTGCTCGTCCATGCCAGTAAACCCGGCATCGCCCGCGAAATTTTCAAGCTGACGCCCGATTTTCACCTCGACATCAGCCATCGCGCAAAATCCGATTTCAAATCAGCGCGCGAACTTCGCACGGATCCTTTGCTCGGCTATGAAATGTACGACCCGCTGCTTTTATTCGAGCGAGAAAAATTTTTCGAGTTCGTACAAGCTGGTCTGCGTGCCGGGTTTGAGTTCAACTCGCCTGCCCTCGTGCTCAGACGTTCGCGTAGGTTGCTCACCGAAGCCCGCAAAGGTTGGATTGATCTGATGGACATCGGCAACGAAAAAGCCGGGCCAACCCAGGTCAGGCAAATTTTGCGTGTCATCAACCACGCCGCCAACTCAGTGGCCGAGATCAGCGGAGCGCCTTTGTCCGAGCGCCGCCTCCTGCTGGATTTTCCAGAGCGCGCCAAAGCCGCCGAGCGTCCCAACTTCATCGCTGACATCTTCAACCTGCTTGGCGTGAGAAACATCGACGCTTCCACGCTGATCAATTGGCTCGATAATTGGAAGCTTGCATTCCTGGCCGCTTCTGAAAGCGAAAAAGCGGATATACGGATTCGCGCCGCGCGTTTGAATTACTACGAAAAAGGCATGCAAGCCTTGCTCGAAGGCGAAACGCCTCTGACCGCCCTTTGGCCTTTGATCCATACTTGGACGCTTTGCGCTGCCGTTCTGCCTGCTTCCGCCTCAACATCTTGGAAAGAGGCTTGTCAGCAACTCGGGCTTCTCGGTCCCGGATTCGAAGAGCGCGTCTTGGCCCTCGATCATCATCTGGACGAAATCGAGGTTCGGTTAGACGAAATCGCCAGTTTAAACGGTCTGGAAACATCTACAAGCCTGTAAACCTGCCTACATTTAGGCTAGACCACTCCGCCCGATTAAGTCCAATCTGTGGATAACACGGCAGAAACTGTGGATAAAGCCCCTCTCCTGTGGACAGTATGCCCAAATGTTCGAGAAATCAACTAAAAACCACCCAAAACCAACCCCCATATTTTGGGGCTAACATATGGATTTGACCAAAATATGGAAACGAGCTTTGAACCCGAATTCAGCCCGGATTCTATTCAAGGATTGTCCACAACGCGCAAAGTCCGAAAAGAATCGCTAAATCCAAAATGTGGGGGTACCGGTTCTTTTCATCCATCCCATGTGCAAGAATCTTTTTATCCACATTATCCACAAGCCCTACTACTATTACGACACACATATTCAGCTAATAAGTGAATCAACCAATGTCGGTGAAAAGC
>JAJYOH010000185.1 GCA_021796315.1 Chloroflexota bacterium | reverse complement strand
ATTGACGAGGACGCGGCAACTGTCAGCGTGGACGCAACTCAATGGCACAGCTACCGCCTCGAGTGGAGTCCGACGCGTTCCGCTTTTTGGGTGGATGAGGCGCTCGTGCTGGATTCGCCGGTGAGTCCGCGTCCGCCGCTGGGTCTGGTCGTCTGGATCGATAATCAATTTGCGGCCTTCAAGCCGGATGGAAAAATTTCAATCGGCGTTCTGGCGGGAAAAGAAGAATGGCTTGAAATAGAAGATCTCGTGATCCGAAATGCGTAAAAAGTAAAAGGCTCCGATGATCGGAGCCTTTTCTTACGGAAAACGAATTACGTCTTACACTGTTTTCTTAGCCCTTGCGAGTTGCATTTTTACGACCGCATAAATTGCTCCAATGCCCAGCGCGATCACGCCGAGCCAGTTAAGCGAAAGCGGCAGATTGAACGGCAGTTTACGGAAGAGCGTATCGAGCAATACGCCGAGGATGAACAGTCCGCCGAACATGCGGTTATGGTAAAAACAGAAACCGCTGAACCATGTAGGCCAAAAAGCCTCGAAGCCTTTGGGAGCGCTATCGGGGCGCGGCTTGGAAAGCGCCATCACGGCATACAGCGCACGCTGGAGAGCGAACAGAACCAGCAACATGAATATTGAGAAATAACCAGTGATGACCAGATAGATGACAACCACATAGGCGACCACGATGGCCGCAATATTGACGTAGCGCGCAAAGGTCTGCCCGACGCGCACCGGGAAAGTTCCAACGCCCTTGACTTTGTCGTCGTTCATCTTGTCGATGTGTTTGCCGACGTTGATGCTGGCCACGCTCAAACCAAACGGGATGCCTGCCAGTGCCACATTCCAAATGTTTGCCATGCTGCCATTGCTTCCAAGCATCAGGACGAAGTACACGCCCGCGATCATGATCGGTCCCCAGATCAGGAAGATGGCCAGTTCGCCCAACGCCCAATATTTCAACGGCCAGGTGTAGAAAAGCAGGATCAAAGCACCGAAGGCAAATAGCCCGATGACGCCCGGATTGAAGTGAGCATAGAAAAGGGCGAACACGCCGGAAAGTGTGGCGATCACGCCGCTGACGAGGAACCACTGGATCTGCTGACTCTTCGTCCAGAAATTTTGCGCCAGCGGATGGACGCCATATTGTGTGCGAAAATAATAATCCTTGTCGATGCCGCGCGAAAAATCAGTGTAATCGTTGAGCAGATTGTTCGTGCCATGTGCAATGAAAAGGCCGAGCGTCAGAATGATCCACGGCAGCCAGGAGAAATATCCATCACGCCAGGCCAGCAAGCCGGCAATGATGCTTGAATAAATCGTGACGGTCGTTACGGCCGAACGGGTGGCAATCAGCCACTTGGAAACAACATCCAGAGCGTCCCACTCTTTCTTGTCGTCCATTTTGATTAATTCCCACGCGGCTTTGCGCCACATTGCAAAATTGATTTTCATACGATTCTCCGAATTAGTCTTGTGCAAAATTATATAACTATTCCAAAATTTTCGACAGTAAAAAAACAGAACGGAATTTATCAGTTCTGTTTTGATGACTTGACTTGAATTTATCTAACGCCAGAAATTGGTGGTGAACGGAAGCAGGCGGAGAACCATATCTAGGATCAGGCCAAGCAGGAACCAAACGCCAAAAGCGCGGTTGTTGCCAAAAGCCAGAGGCGCAAAATATAACGGCCATCCGCCCTGCCCGTCCGGGAAGTTTTCGGGGCGCGTCTCAGGCTTGGGTTTGAGAAGGGCTGGATACACTTGGAGGAAGGTCGGCAAAGCCAGCAACACAATTGCCATGACGGGAGTAAAAAATTTGATCGCGATCAAGTATCCGGTAAGAAGATAAGGAAGGACCATCATCGCTAACACGGAATAACGCGCGGCTTTTTCTCCGATCAAAACCGGCAGTGTGAAGATTTTCTTTTCCTGATCGATCTTAAACTTGTCGATGTGTTTTCCAAAGATAACGGTCGTCACACCAAGCACATACGGGACGCTGGCGATCATCACATTCCAGTCCCATTTATGGGCCATCACGTAATATCCGCCGCCGATCATGAGCGGACCCCACACGATGAGAACGGCAACCTCGCCCATTGCCATGTATTTCAGCGGCCAGGTGTAGAACAACACGAAGAACGCGCCGAGACCGAGCAGGATCCAAATGTTTACATCCCAGCCGTTGATGGCAATGAGGTAGACGCCAGCCGCCAAAGCAATCAGACCCGTCACCGCGAAATATGTCAAATGCTGGCGTTTGGTCATCAGCCCGCTGGCGATGGGCTGCGCGCCATAGATCGTGCGGAAATAATTATCCTTGTCCACACCTCGCACATAGTCGGTAAAGTCGTTGAAGATATTATTGGCGGCATGTGCCATGATGAGGCCGAAGGTAAGGATAAGCCAAGGAACGAAATGGAATACACCAGCGCGAAAGGCAAAGATCCCGGCCAGTGCAGCGGAAAGGAAGGTCATGATCAAGACAGCAGCGCGCGTGGAAATCAACCATTTTGAAATCACATCCAACTGATCCCACTCAGCCTGGGAAACTTCCGGGATCACGTTGAGCGCTTTCTGCCACATTGCAAAATTCAATTTCATGGACTTCTCCTTATGTAAATTTCACAAGATTATAACGCCATGATAAACAAAAACACTAACGCGACGGATGCGATGTAGATTGGCTAAATAACCTTTAAGATGTTTGTCACGTACCAGCTATTATTTTTATCGCTAGTATAATTGTGAAATATGTCACATACTGATATTGTAACCCATCACAGACGTGCTCATCAAGTGGAGGCAGCAAGCGCGTTTGTTCAAAGAGAGGTCGGTATGGTTGCAACACAAATAAATGCTCTGCCCACTTCTCCCATCTCGCAAAAGGCGAAGATATGCCATTGCTTGTAGAAGTCGCGTTTCATGCCGTAAGCGTTTCCCGCCTCAAAACGTGTGTTCACACTGAACCTGCGCTGGTTCCCGCTTCCAAGTCTCAGTTGAATTTTGCGTTTGATTTGACAAGGAGATAATCCATGACGATCGCTGAAACAGCAGTGCATTCGTTCTACGATAAAGTCCTTGACGCTACGCCTCGCGGTGAGCGGCTGAGGCTTTGTCTGCAGTGCGGCGATTGCAGCGGCATTTGTCCATTCGGCTATCTGATGATTTATCCGCCCAGCAGGCTGATTGCCGCTTTGCGTGCGGATCGATTTGATAAAGTATTGAGCACCGATGCGATCTGGATGTGCGTTTCATGTTATGCCTGCACAGCAGTCTGCCCGGCGCAGATTCCACTAACCCCTGGCGTGATGGCGCGTACCAAGGAAGAACTGCTTCTAGCTGGCAACGTTCCGGCTGAGTTGCAGAACGCGCTGGCTAACTCTCAACGATATGGCAACCCCCTGGGAGAATCTCCTCGTAAACGGGCGGATTGGGCAAATGGCATTTCACCGGAAGTCAAGATACTTGGGAAGATTAAACAACCCGTGGATATCCTCTGGTTTGTAGGCGACTATCCGTCTTATCATCCCCGTGTTCAAGCCACAGCAAAAGCGCTGGCGAAGATACTAAATGCTCTCGGTGTAGATTTCGGCATCCTTGGCCCGGAGGAGTCAAGCGACGGCGACTCGCAACGACTGGCGGGTGAGCATGGATTATTTGAAATGTTGGCCGATAAGAACAGCAAGGTTTTCAGTAAATATAAATTCAAAGAAATCGTTACAACGGACCCACACGCCTACAACGCGATCAAGAATGAATATCCGAGACTCGGCATTTCTTATCCCATTCGCCACTACACCGAATTCCTGGCAGAATACCTTGACCAGCTGAAGCCTTTATTGAAACGCGAGATCAAGGCAAAAGTCGCCTATCATGATCCTTGCTATCTTGGGCGGGCTAATGGCATATTCGATCAACCCCGCGCCTTGTTGAACGCCATTCCCGGCGTGGAATTGGTGGAGATGCCGCACAACCACATAAACAGTTTATGTTGCGGCGGCGGCGGTGGTGGGATGTGGCTGGATGGATTTCAATGGGAAAAGGCACATACGCGTTTATCAGAGTGGCGCGTGCGCGAGGCGCTCAGCGTTGGCGCAGATATCCTTGCCGTAGCCTGCCCGTATGAATCGCCGCGTTTCGAGGATGCCGCCAAAACAATCCAAGGGGCGTCGCAATTGAAAGTGAGAGACATCGCTGAACTGCTGGTTGAGACGATGAGCAGATAACGAGGCGAACTATGAATATCATTGTCCTGGCAAAACTGGTTCCTGATTTGGTCGAGGAGTTGACCATTGACGCAAGTGGGGCCGCGCTTGACATGACATTCGCACGTCTGATCATCAATGAATTTGACGATCATGCCATTGAACAAGGTATTCTGCTCAAGGAACGCGATGGTGGGCAGGTAACAATCGTAGCCCCAGACCTGGAAGGAATTGACGATGTGCTCTTCACCGCGGCGGCCAAAGGAGCTGATAAACTGATAAAAATCAAAGGTGATTTCACCGGCAGCACGAGCAATCACGCTTTGGCGCGTGCTTGTGCAACTGTTGTAAAAGAACTTCAACCCGACCTGATTTTGACTGGCGTACAGGCACATAACGATATAGACGGATCGGTGGGTCCCCTGCTGGCCGAATGCGTCGGAACTCCCTATGTTGGTTATATATCGGGCGTTTCACTGAACAATGGAAAGGTAAAGGCGCGCAAAGAATATCCCGGCGGTTTGGTGGCAGAGATGGAAGTAACACTGCCGGCCCTTCTTGGTATCCAGGCTGCGGAACAGCCGCCGCGCTATGTTGCGGTCAGTAAAGTGAGGCAGGTGATGAAAACTGCCGCGATTGAAGAGCGGTCTGCCTCCGGCCTGGATGGTAGCGGCACACCGACCATTGGCCGCATGTTCCAACCCGAAGCCGCACAACGCGCGCAAATGCTCACGGGCAATCCAGATGAAATCGCTATCCAGCTCGTTGGTATTTTCAAAGAGCTGGGAGCGCTGTGAGAGGAGGGTCTCCATGGGTCAGGACATTTATGTTGTCATTGAGCACTTGCAAGGACGGGTAGCGGACATTTCCTGCGTGATGTTGGCTGCCGCGCGCCAGCTGGCTCAAAGCACAGGCGGAAACGTCGCGGCTGTTTTGCTGGGACATAACGCAAAAGGGCTGGCAGAAAACTTTGCGGCTGACCAGGTGCTCTATCTCGATCATCCTGCGCTGGCCGATTTCACGCCGGATGCTTATCAAAAAACATTGGCGGATTTGATCGGAAAGAACCAGCCGCGCGCGGTGCTCCTCGGAAGCACTTCGATTGGCGCAGATCTGGCCAGCGTGCTCTCCATTCGACTCGATCTGCCGCTGGTAAGTTCCTGCCGCAGTTTCACCAAAGACGGCAAATTCATCAGTCAAATCTGCGGCGGCAAGATCATGGCCGAGGGGGAACTTCCCCTCCCCACCGCGTTGGTAACGATGATCCCCGGCGGATATAAAGTGGAACAAGGACAGAGTACACAGCCTCCTGCGGTGACCCAGGTCGAAGTCCAGACCCTGGAAGCGCTGCGCGTCACGCTGGCAAAGTACATCGAGCCGGAGGCTGGCGATGTGGACATTGCCAAAGAACCGTTGTTGATCTCCGTCGGACGTGGAATTCAAAGCAAGGACAACATCGCGCTCGCCGAAGATCTAGCTAAGACACTGGGAGGTGTCGTAACAGGTTCGCGGCCCGTGATTGATCAAGGCTGGCTGGCAAGCTCACGCCTGGTTGGCAAATCGGGCAAGCATGTCAAGCCCAAGATTTACTTGACGCTGGGCATCAGCGGCGCGCCTGAGCACGTTGAGGCGATCACGGATAGCGAGACGATCATTGCCATCAACACCGACCCAGCCGCGCCAATTTTCAATTTCGCTAAGTACGGCATCGAGATGGATATGTTCGATCTGATCGAGGCGCTGACAGAAAAGGTGAAAGAAGCCAAAGGCATATAAGCTCAAGTAGAAAGGGAGCTAGTCGCATGCCAGAGCGAACTGATTTTTGGGGCATACCAGATACGTGGGGATCTCCTCAACTCTATGTATATGTGTTGATGGGATTCGCCGCTATTGTTTTGCTCATCCGTTTTTACCAACAGGCCAGCCTTTGGTGGCGAGTGGGTCGTCCGCAGGTTCGTTGGGACAGGTTGCATGTGCGCCTTGGCCGCTTCATCCAGTACGCGATCATACAGACGCGAGTTTTGAGTCAACAATATCCGGGCGTGATCCACGTCGCCATTGCGTGGTCTTTCTTCGTATTCTTTTTGGGTACCGCGCTGGCGACCATCGACTCCCATTTCGTCAAATTTCTCCACGGCAATATTTACCTCTTATACAAATTTATTCTCGACGCCTTCACGGTTTTCTTTCTGATCGGTGCAGGGATGGCGGCCTATCGCCGCTTCATCCAACGGCCGCGCCGGTTGACGCTCAAACCCGGCTTTACCTGGTCCCTGGTCCTGATCATCCTGATCGTGCTGGGCGGCTTGGTCACCGAATCGCTTCATCTGGCAATAGAAAAGCCTGTATGGGCGCTATGGTCGCCGGCCGGCTGGCTGGTTGCACAAGCATGGATTGCCACGGGCGCCTCGGATGCAACGCTGTTGAACTGGCATTTGGGAACATGGATGTTTCATCTCCTCATCGTTGCAGTGGCCCTCGCCACTTTGCCGGTCAGCACACTCTTACATGTAATTACCGGGCCGCTTAACGTGTTTTTCTCGAAGATTGACCGGCCAACAGGCCAGCTCGCTCCTATCCCTCAGACAGCGAAGAGTGAGCCAGTCTATGCCAGCACCTTGCGCAACTTAACCTGGAAACAATTGCTCGATGGAGATGCCTGCACAGAATGCGGCCGCTGTCAGGACGCGTGTCCGGCTTTCGCAGCGGGTACTTTGCTGAACCCCAAACAGTTGATCCTAGGAATCCGAGATGGCTTGCATCAAGATGGGCAGGTTCTGCCTGGAAACGGAAATACACCTCTTCTGGTCGGAGAGCGAATCAAGGACGAGATGGTGTGGTCGTGTACGACTTGCGGTTCCTGTGTCCGCGAGTGCCCCGTGTTGATTGAACACGTAGATACCATTGTGGACATGCGCCGCTATCTCGTGGTCGAAGGCCGAGTGGATTCAAGGCTGCAAGATGCGCTGGCAAATGTGGGCCGCTATGGAAATTCATTCGGCCAGTCCGAACGTATGCGCGCGCGCTGGAGTCAGCCGCTCGAGCCCAAAGTCAAAGACGCGCGCCGCGAAGCAGTCGAATATCTATGGTTCGTTGGCGATTACGCCTCATATAGTCCAACGCTGACAGATGTCACGCTCAAAACAGCGCAAGTATTTCAGAAGGCTGGATTAGATTTTGGAATCTTATATGACAGTGAGCGAAATGCTGGCAATGATGTGCGTCGGATCGGCGAAGAGGGCTTGTTTGAAATGCTCGTCGAGAAAAATAGCGGTGCGTTGAATAAATGCACTTATAAGAAGATTGTCACGACTGATCCGCATTCCTATAACGCACTCAAGAACGAGTACTCATCCAGCGGAAACGGACGTCATGAGGTTCTGCATTACACCGAATTGCTTGATCAACTGATCGCTTCTGGTCAGCTCAAGTTACGCAACAAGCTTGGATACAAGGTCACTTATCATGATCCATGTTATTTAGGCCGTTATAACGGTGTATATGGAGCTCCACGTAGAGTGATCGAGGCGGCTGGTTGCGAATTAGTGGAGATGCCTCGTCATGGCAGTCAAGCTTCTTGTTGCGGTGCAGGCGGCGGGCGCATCTGGATGGAAGAAGGCAAGGTGCAGGAGCGTCCGAGCGAATCACGCGTGCGCGAGGCGGTTGGCTTGGATGGAGTAACAACGCTGGTGACCGCTTGTCCGAAGGATGTTACTATGTTCCGCGATGCCGCGAAAACCACCGGCAGCGAGGAACGTCTTGCAGTCAAGGATTTGATCGAGCTGGTCTATGCAGCGCTGTAATGATTTTGCGCTGCGGAGAAACAAGACTCTGCAGGAATAACATGCAAAGCACATTCGGAAGTTTGGCGAGTTGGTTCAAAGGTTTCAATGCGAGGCTTTCGCATGGCATGGACACGTTCATGCGGACCGGCCTGCGCATCCCGATTGCCACCAAACTCATCCTTAGCTTTCTAGCAGTTATTATTATCGTCAGCACGATTTTCACTCTTGTGGGAATTCGCCTGATCAGCGACCGCATCCTCACGGAAGCCCAGCAAATGGTGAATCTCGATCTGAACTCCGCCAGAGGAATTTATGAAGGCAGGTTGAATCACATCAACGACATTGTTCGTTTGACGGCAGATAGATTTTTCCTCGCAGACGACGTGACCAGTGGAAATGTCACGGACGCCGCCAATGAGTTGGCAAAAGTAAAAGAGGCCGAAGGACTTGATATCTTGAACGTCACCGACGCGTATGGCGACGTCCTATTACGGACCGGTAATTTAGGAATTTATGGGGACAGCCAGATCCATAATGAACTGATCTCTACGGCAATTATTCAAAAAGCGCCGGTTGCCGCCACGCTCATCGTATCTGCGGAAGATTTGGGCAAAGAATCTCCCTTCCTTGCCCAACAAGCCGATATCAAATTCATTAATACCCCGATGGCAAGAATTACGGGCAAAACCGAAGAAACCAGCGGCATGATGCTGGCGGCGGCGGCCCCGATCTTCGACCGTAACAATAAGTTGATCGGGATCTTATACGGCGGAACCTTGCTGAACAGGAATTACGGTCTTGTTGACGCAATCAAGCAAACCGTCTTTCAGGGCATGAAATACAACGGTAAGGATATTGGAACCGCAACGATCTTTCAAGACGATGTAAGGATTTCGACCAATGTCCTGAACGAGGATGGTTCCCGTGCAATCGGCACGCGTATCATGGAGAACGTGTTCAACCAGGTCGTCCTCAATGGCCAGCCTTATATAGGGCGGGCTTATGTGGTGAACAATTGGTACATCACGGCTTACGAGCCTGTCAGAAATTCGCACAACGAAATCATAGGGATTCTATACGTTGGCATCCTCGAGCAGAAATATACGGATATCGAGAGGCAGACCATCCTTACCTTTCTGGCGATTGCCTTCGCGGGCGCGCTGGGTTCGATGATCTTTGCCTACTTTATTTCCCAAAGGATTTCCGTATCCCTCAGGAAACTGGTATCGGCATCCGAGGAGATCGCGGATGGCAGCCTGAATACCACGGTCAAGATCAAATCCGGTGATGAATTGGGCAAACTGGCTCATACATTCAATAAAATGGCTTCGGCTCTGCAAGAACGAGATGAACAATTGAAAGAGTTTGCCAGAAGAAAAGTCATGGAATCAGAAAGGCTGGCGCTCATTGGGCAATTGTCAGCCAATATAGCCCATGAATTGAACAACCCGCTGCAGGGAATTGTCACATATTCCCATCTGCTTCTGGAAACCATCCCGGATGAAAAAGAGCCATACAGAAACAATCTCGAGAAGATCGCGATCCAAGCTAACCGCTGTCGGGATATCATCCGCGGCTTGCTGGATTTTTCGCGGCAGAGAAAGCCGGATAAGACATTATGTGATGTGAATAACGTTTTAATGGATTGCATTTCTCTGCTGGAAAAACAGGCTCTATTTCATAACATTCAAATTACGTACAATCTCGACGCGAAATTACCGAAGGCCGTAATCGATCCTTCGCAGATTGAGCGCGTGTTCATGAACATCATCATCAATGCCGCTGAAGCGATGGGGGGCAACGGGCACCTGGCTTTGGCTACAAGATTCGACCCAGCCGATGATTTCATTGAATTGGAATTTTCTGATACCGGTCCAGGAATCGCCAGAGAAAATCTGGAAAAAATATTCGACCCATTCTT